>JBAXFC010000013.1:0-19580 GCA_037140135.1 Chloroflexota bacterium | reverse complement strand
GCGGGCGCGCCGATGGCCCCGGTGCCCGGCAGCCTCAAGTTCGCGGGCGTGCTGCCGCGCCTGCTCGCGTACTGGCTGGACGGGTTCCTGGTCTCGATCGCGTCGCTCCTGGTCGGCCTCGTCATCGCGGCCGTCGTCGGTCTGCCAAACCTGTTCGCCACGGACGGATCCTCGCTCGCGGCCCTCTCGAGCACCAGTGCGCTGATCAACGTCGTGCTGGAGCTGGGGCTCACCTTCCTCTACTTCGTGGGCTTCTGGACCAGCGCGGGCCGGGCGACCCCCGGCATGCGCCTCTTCCACATCCAGATCGGGCAGGCAGCCGACGGTCGCGCGCTGACGGTGTCGCAGGCGGCTCTCCGGTGGGTCGCGCTCGGCACGCCGATCAGCGCGCTGGCCATCGTGCCCGTCATCGGCGGCCTCTCCGGTCTGATCTCGGTCGTCTGGTCCCTGGTCCTGTTCGTCTCGACCGCAACCAGCGACAGCCGCCGCGGCGTCCACGACAACATCGCCGGCACGGCCCTGGTCGCTCCGGTGGGCAACGAGGGACCCGTGGTCCCATGCCTGGTCCTGTTCGTGCTGCTGCTCGTCGTCCTGCCGATCATCGCGGTCGTCGCCCTGATGGCGGTCGCGGGCCAGGTCGTCACGATCCTGTCGCAGGTGGGCACGTCGATCTGAGCGGGCGACGGGGCGCCCGTCGGTACACTCGTCCGGTGACCCAGCCCGATGCCGCCCCGCTCCTGCCCTCCCAGGTGGAGGGCAGCCTGGACATGGACCCGGAGGCGTTCCGTGCCGCTGCCCACGTCGTGGTGGACCGGATCGCCGACTACCTCGAGACCCTCGAGTCGTACGCGGTCCTGCCGCCGATCGAGCCCGGCTCCATCGGTCCGCGCCTGCCGGCCCACGCCCCGCAGGAACCGGAGTCGATCGGGACGATCCTCGCGGACGTGGACCGGCTGGTCTTCCCCAGCGCCACGCACTGGCAGCACCCGGGCTTCTTCGCCTACTTCGCCACCTCCGCGTCCGGCCCCGGGATGCTGGGCGAGTTCCTGACCGCGGCCCTGGGCCAGAACCCGATGCTCTGGCGGACCTCGCCGATCGGCACCGAGCTCGAAGGGGTCGTGATCCGCTGGCTGCGCGAGGAGTTGGGCCTGCCCGCCGCCTTTGACGGCCTCCTGACCGACACCGCCTCCACGTCAACCCTCATCGCCCTTGCCGCTGCGCGGGAGGCGGCCGGGCTCGATGTGTCCGCGCTCGGCCTGGCCGGCCGTCCGGACCTTGGCGCACCGCGGATCTACGCCTCGACGGAGGCCCACAGCTCGATCGAGAAGGCGTGCATGACGCTGGGCCTCGGGCGCGCGGCGGTGGTCAAGATCCCTGCCGACGCCGCGTACGCCATGGACGTCGAGGCCCTCGAGGCCGCCATCACGGCCGACCGGGCGGGAGGCCGGCTCCCGATCGCCATCGTGGCGACGATCGGGACCACCTCGTCCACGGCCATCGACCCGGTCGCCGCCATCGCCGATGTCGCCGGGCGCGAGGGCCTCTGGCTCCACGTGGACAGCGCCTACGCCGGCGTCGTCGCCCTGCTGCCGGACCGCCGGGTTCCGTTCGCCGGCTGGGAGCGCGCTGACTCCATCGTGATCAACCCCCACAAGTGGCTGTTCACGCCACTCGACGCCTCGCTCCTCCTCTCGCGCCGGATGGACCGCCTGCGCGCGGCGTTCAGCCTGGTGCCGGAGTACCTGCGCACGCTCGACCGGGTCAACCCCGTGCTCGACTACAACGAGTACCAGCCGCAGCTCGGGCGCCGGATGCGCGCCCTCAAGCTCTGGATGCAGCTGCGCTGGTTCGGCATGGACGGTCTGCGCCGGCGAATCGAGGGCCACATCGGCCTCGGCCAGGCATTCGCAGGCTGGATCGACGCGGACCCCGACTGGGAGCGCATGGCGCCCACCCCGTTCTCAACCGTCTGCTTCCGCCATCGCCCCGCGCGCCTCGCCGGCCGCGAGGACGAGCCCGAGATCCACGCCTGGCTCGACGCCGCCAACACCGCCCTGATGGACACGGTCAACCGGAGCGGCCGCGTCTTCCTGTCCCACACCCGCCTCCGGGACCGCTTCACCATCCGCCTGGCCGTGGGCGACATCCGGACCGAGCCGCGCCATGTCGCGGACGCCTGGGAGCTGCTCCGGGCAGCCGCGACCACCACCGCCACCACCGAGGAGCCCGCCTGATGTCAGAGCCCATCGAGATCCAGTACTTCTACCGCACGCGCTGGGGCGCCCACGACGAGTTCCTGCAGCTGTTCCGCAGGAACCACTGGCCCATCCTGCGCGCGCAGATGGCCGAGGGCCGCTACACGGCCGTCGAGCTGTTCACGCCCCGCTTCCACGGCGAGGGCGAGGCCGGCTGGGACGTCATGGTCTCGATCACCTACCGGGACTGGGCCGCCATCGCGGAGCACAGCGATCCGTCGATCGTGACGCGGCTCTACCCGGACCAGGAGACCTTCAAGGCCGAGGAGCGCCACCGCTTCTCGCTGCTCCAGAATCACTGGGACGTGGTGCTGGAGCAGCAGCCGCTCGACGGGTAGGGGAGCGCCGGGATCGGTCGGGGAGCGGCCGGACCGCCGGCGCCCGCCTGCCGGGCCGGCTACCAGGCGTTGCCGGCGCCGGGCGTGTAGTTCGTGCCGACCACGTTGTCCGCGATGATCGTGCTCGCGCGCAGGACCCCGGACGCGTTCACCATCGGCGACTCGAGCGTGATGCTGGTGCCGGTGATCGTCACCGGGCCACCGGCATCCCGGTTCGTGTTCTCCGGGTCGCCGCCGCCCTCGGGCCGGTTGGTGTTCTCAGGGTCGCCGCCCGTGGGTGCCTCGGCGGACGTCTCGATCTCGTCGATGGTCACCGACCGCTGCACGGCGGGCGCGAGGATGGAGGTCACCGCGGCGTTGCCCGCGGTCCGCTGGAGGGCGAGCAGGCCCGACGCCGCACTGCCGGCCGCGCCGGCACCCGCGGGATCGCCCGCAGCCAGCCGTGACACGACGGCGGGGCCCTTCCGGGCGACCTGCGCCTCGGGTGTCGCGTGGGCGCGCAGCTCCGGCCGGCCGGGATCGTCGAGGTGGTCTGCGTGGGTCCGGTCGCCGCTCATGCCGGGTTGATCCTCCGCTCGTGGTGCACTCCCGCGATCCTACGAGTGTCCATCGCTGGCTGCGCTGCCCGGAGGTGCGGACCCGTTGCCCATTCGGGCAGCGCCCGCCGGAGCGGCTGCGCGCGGCAGCCCGGTTGCCCCGATAATGGGGGCCTGTCCAACGCCAACCAGCCGGAGGCCCGCGCAGCCCGTGCCGCCCATCACAGAGCTGACCCGCATCGAGCCCGTCTACCTGGCCCGCCTCCAGAAGCAGGGCATCTTCACGACCGGGATCCTGCTCGAGGTCTCCGAGACCTCCACCCGCCGCCAGAACCTGGCCGACCACGTGAAGTCCACCACCAACGACGTCCTGGTCTGGCGCGACGAGGCCCTGATGCTCAACCTCGCTGGGTTCGGGCACCCGGAGCACCAGCTGTTCATCGGGGCCGGGATCGATGGCCTGGGAGATCTGCTCGACATCGGGCTCGATGATTTCCGCGCCCGGCTTGCCGCCGCGGCCACGCGGCACGGCCTTCCGCTGCCGTCCGATCTGATGATCGAGACGTGGTGGGAGCAGGCCCGGACCCTCGAAGAGGCGTAGCGGCTACCATCGGCTCCTGATGGAGTCATTGCGCAGCATCCTCGTCTCGATCACCGTCACTGTCGCGGCCGCCCTGGTCGTGGTGGCGCTGGCCATCCTCCCGTTCCTCAACCCCGCCTGGGTGGGGTTCGAGCAGGGCCGCGCCCAGGCCGTTGCCTGGACCGGCTTCACGCCCGACCAGGTGGGCGCGGTGACGGGCGAGATCCTGGCCGACCTCGTCATCGGGCCGCCCGACTTCGACGTGACCCTCGACGGCCAGCCCGTGCTCAAGGAGCGCGAGCGCCAGCACATGCGCGACGTCCGCGGCGTGTTCGCCTCGTTCTACGTGGTCGCGATCGGTGGTGCCGCGGTGCTCGCGGCGGCCTTCCTCCTGGCCCGTGGCGGTGACGCCCGCGCCCGACTCTGGCGCCGCCTCGGGCGGTCCGGCAGGGTCATCTCGGTGGTGACCGTGGTCGGGGGGCTGCTCGGCGGCCTGTTCTTCGACGCCGCCTTCGAGGCCTTCCACGAGCTCTTCTTCCCGGCCGGGACCTACCTGTTCGACCCGCGGACGGACCGGCTGGTGCAGCTCTTCCCCGAGCAGTTCTGGGTCGAGACCACCGTCGGCGTCGGCGTCGTGATCGTGCTCCTCGGCATCCTGTTCGCGTGGCTGGGCGGCCGGCGATCGCGCGCGTTGGGCGGATCGGCCTCGTGAACGGTGGCGGCCTGCCGATCGCACGGATCCTTGGCATCGAGATCCGGATGTCGCCGATCTGGGCGGTCCTCGTCGCGGTCGTGGCGGTCATCGGCTCGCAGCAGGCCGCGCTGACCGCGCCGCAGCTTGGCGAGGCGGTCCACTGGGCGATCGGCGCCGCCGTCGCCGCCCTCTTCCTGCTGTCCGTCGTGGCGCACGAGCTCGCGCACGCGCTCACCGGGCGCCACGTGGGGCTCGAGAGCCGGACGATCACGCTCGGATTCGTGGGCGGCTTCACGCCGACGTCGAGGATGGCGCCGCGCCCGGGGGACGAGCTCCTGGTCGCCGTCGCCGGCCCGCTGGCCTCGCTGGTCATCGCCGTCCTGTGCGTGCCGCTGGCCGTGGGCGCCGTCATGCTGGGACCGGGGTTCGGTGCGGTCTCAGGCGGGCTGATCGTCGTGGGCGCGCTCAACCTCGTGCTCGGGGTGCTGAGCCTTGTGCCGGCCGCTCCGCTCGACGGCGGTCGCGCCGTCCGGGCGCTCGCCTGGGCGCGGACCGGTGACCCGCATCGCGCCGGCCGGATCACGGCCCGCGTCGGCCGGCTGCTGGGCTACGGGACGTTCGCCCTTGGCGCTGCGCTGGCGCTGGTCGGCTACGCGACGGAGGGCCTGCTCGTCCTCTGCCTCGGCTGGCTGCTCAACAACGGATCCCGATCCCTCGACCGGCGACTGGGCCTCGAGGAGCTCATGCGCGGGGTGCCGGTCCGCGATGCGATGCGCCGCGACGTGCCGGAGATCCCGCCGCAGGTCACCGTGGACACCTTCGCCGGCCGGTACGAGGGTGAGGAGGGACTCTCCACGCTGCCGGTGGTGGACGATGGCCACGTGCTGGGCGTGATCGGCCTGCGCAGGCTCCAGCGGCTCGGCCACCGCCGCTTTGCGACCACCCGCGCCGCCGACGTGATGATCGCCCCGCCCCAGGCGCCGTTCCTGGCGCCGGACGGGCCGCTCTGGGACGCGGTCGAGCTGATGAACCAGGCCGGGCTCGAGGGCCTCGCGGTCGTGGCCGCCGGCGCTCTCGAGGGCATGCTGACCCGCGAGTCGATCGGGTCGCTGGTGCGGATCAGGTCGCTGGGCCGGGAACCCGTCCGCTAGGCGGCACATCGATCGCCCCGAGGAGCCGTGGCCTGTCACGTCGCAGGCCGTGAAAGGGCCGGATGGCCCGTCCTCCGGACGCAGGATCGCCCCGACGGGCCTGCCGCGCCCCGGTAGGATCGGGGCGAGCAGGAGGATCCATTGGACCGGAGCGACACCCCGCGCTTTGAGCGCCGCCGCCTCACCCACGTGGACCGGCGAGGCCGGCCGCGGATGGTGGATGTCAGCGCCAAGCCGCCCACGGCGCGACGAGCCGTCGCTGAGGCCGAGGTTGCCGTCGCGCCCGAGACCATGAGCCTCGTCATCGACGGCAACAGCGCCAAGGGCGATGTCCTCACCGTCGCCGAGCTCGCAGGGGTCATGGGCGGCAAGCGCACCTCGGACCTGATCCCGCTCTGCCATCCGATCGCGCTGACGGACCTGCTCGTCACCATCACGCCGGACCGCGCCGCCGGTGTCCTGCGGATCCGCGCCGAGGCCGCCACAACCGGTCCCACGGGCGTCGAGATGGAGGCCATGACCGCTGCCTCGGTCGCGGCGCTCACCGTGTATGACATGGTCAAAGGCGTGGAGCGCGGCGTCGAGATCCGGAACCTGCGCCTGCTCTCGAAGTCCGGCGGCAAGAGCGGCGAATGGCATCGGCCCGTGCCTTCCCAGGACGCCCCGATGATCCGCCACAAGCCCGGCGAGCGCATGGCCGGCCGCGTGAACAAGCGCAAGGGAGCCGGATGAGGGCTCCGAGAACCGCCCTGGCCTCCCGCTCGGCGCTCGTCCTCACGGTGAGCGATCGCAGCTTCGCCGGCACGCGACCTGACGAGTCTGGTGAGCGCGTGGAGGCGCGGCTGCGCGCGCTCGGCTTCGACGTGGAGCGCGGCCTGGTCCCGGACGACGTGCCGGCGATCGCCGACGCGATCAGCGCCGGCGCCGTCCGCCATCGCCTGGTCATCACCACCGGCGGCACGGGGCTCACCCCCCGCGACGTCACACCCCAGGCAACCGCGACGATCCTGGACTACCAGGTCCCGGGCATCGCCGAGGCGATGCGCGCGGAAGGCCGCCTCCACACGCCGCTCGCCGTCCTGTCCCGCGGCCTCGTAGGCGTCCGGGGCGGCACGCTCATCGTCAATGTGCCGGGCTCGCCGAATGGCGCGCTCGAGTCGCTCGAGGTGCTCGTCCCCATCCTCGACCACGCCCTGGAAACCCTGGCTGGTCCTTTCGACCATGCCGCCGCACGAGCCGCCGGCCGCGAGGATCTGCCGGCCGGTACCCCGGAGGACGCCTGAGCCATGTTCCCGGCCTTCGAGCACGTTCCGTTCTACCCGCTGGTGCTCCCCGTCTTCTGGGGGGCGATGGCGGTCTTCCTGATCGTGCTGTCCCGGCACGTCCGCGTCCTGCTGGCCGTCAAGGCCCCAGGGCCGCAGGGCAGGTCGGAGGCCCGGCGCCGGTTCGCAGGCCTGATGCGCTACGCAATCGTGCAGACCCGGATGTTCCGAGAGGGGAGTGTCGGGCTCATGCACCTGGGCCTCTTCCTGGGTTCGACGATCCTGCTCATCGGCAACATGAACTTCGTCACCGGCGGCCTGTTCGCGGCGGTCGTCGGCTGGCCGTTCGGCGGGATCCTCTGGACCCTGCTGGTGGCGGTCCAGAACGTGGTGGCGGTGGCCGCGCTCGCGGGAGCCGCGTACGCCTTCTACCGGCGGCTCGTCCTCCGGCCGTCACGCCTGACGCTGTCGCGGACCGGCATCCTGATCCTGACCTTCATCACCCTGGTGGTGGCCACCGAGACGCTGGCCCAGATCTTCGAATCCGCGCGCTGGGGTGCCGTGGACGGTGCCTTCATCAACAATGCGCTCGCCACGCTGGTCCAGGGCTGGGACCCGGGCATCCTCGAGGCCGGGTACGCCTTCATGTTCTGGGCGCACATCATCGTGCTGTCCGTCTTCCTGGTGTACATCCCGTTCAACAAGCACTTCCACGTGTATGCGAGCTTCGTGAACATCTGGTTCCGCAAGCTCGAGCCGCGTGGCCAGCTGCCCGCGATGGACCTCGAGAGCGAGGAGGCCACCTTCGGTCTCAAGACGCTCGCGGACCTGTCCTGGAAGGACCTGCTCGACGGCTTCACGTGCACCGAGTGCGGCCGCTGCCAGCAGGCGTGCCCCGCCTACAGCACCGGCAAGCCGCTCAACCCCAAGGCCATGATCATGGGCATCCGGCGCGAGGCGACCGCGGCCGAGATGACGATCCCGTTCATCCCCAACTCGCCCGGCGTCCGCGCCACCTACGGCCTCGACGACTCGCTCCAGGCCTCGGCCGTCGCCCGGCCGCTGGTCGGCGGGATCCTGGAGTACGACGCGGTCTGGGACTGCCTCACCTGCGGCGCGTGCGTCGAAGCCTGCCCGGTGCTCATCGAGCACGTGGACAAGATCGTCGGGATGCGCCGCAACCTCGTGCTCGAGGACAGCAAGTTCCCCAGCGAGCTCACCGCCGTCTTCCGCGGCATGGAGAGCGCGTCGAACCCGTGGGGCCAGCCGCCGTCCGCCCGCCTCGACTGGACCAAGGGCCTCGCATTCACCGTCCGCACCGCGCAGGAGGTCAAGGCCAAGGGCGAGCTCGACGGGCTCGAGGTCCTCTACTGGGTGGGCTGCGCGGCGGCCTTCGACGACCGCAACAAGAAGGTCGCGCGTGCCGTGGCCACCTGCCTCGATGCCGCCGGCGTCTCGTTCGCGGTCCTCGGGCAGGAGGAGAACTGCACCGGCGATCCGGCTCGGCGCATGGGCAACGACTACGTCTACCAGATGCTGGCAAGCTCCAACATCGACACCCTCAACAAGTACAGGATCGCCGAGAAGACGATCATCACCGCCTGCCCGCACTGTTTCAACACCATCGGCAACGAGTACGAGCAGATGGGCGGCAAGTTCTCGATCAAGCACCACTCGGAGTACCTGACCGGCCTGCTCTCGTCCGGGCGCCTCGTCCTCGCCGACAACGGCCTGCCCAAGCGCAAGGTCACCTACCACGACTCCTGCTACCTGGCCCGGTACAACGGCGTCATCGCAGCGCCTCGTGCCGCGCTTGGCGCGGTCCCGGGCGTCGAGCTCACCGAGATGGCCAACAGCGGGCGCCAGACGTTCTGCTGCGGCGCCGGCGGCGGCCACATGTGGATGGAGGAGAACCGGGGCACCCGCGTCAACGCGGCGCGCACGCTCCAGGTCCTCGAGACCGGCGCTGACACCGTTGCGACGGCCTGCCCCTTCTGCATGGTGATGATCCGCGACGGTCTCACCGACGAGGGCCGCGGCCCCGACGCCGCGAACCCGGTCACGAGCTCCGACATCAGCGAGCTCCTCGCAGCGGCCATCGCGCCGTTCGGGGAGCGGCAGGTGCCGGAGAGCCGCCGGCTGCCGGTCGTCTGAGCGCCGGGAGGATGGGTTGTCCCGCCCGGCGGGCCGGAGCGCGACGGGCGGGCTGCGGCCTGCTCGCTGGGGCAGGCGGCGCTGCTAGCATGACCCGGTGAGCACGAGCCACGCCGCCTTCGGCTCCGTCCGCCTGACCGAGGACCAGGTCCTCCTCCGCGACGCCGTCCGCGTCCTTGCTGATGAGCGCGTCGCGCCGCGTGCCGCTGCGATCGACCGTGACGCCGCCTGGCCGGATGACATCCGGAAGCTCCTGGCGGACCACGACATCTTCGCGATCCCGTTCGCGGAGCAGTACGGCGGGCTGGGCTCGGACCTGCTCACCCTCGTTCTCGCCATCGAGCAGCTGAGCCGGGCGTGTGCGACCACCGGCCTGATCCTCGCGGTCCAGAGCCTCGGTGCCCAGCCGATCGTCGATGCGGGCACGGACGCGCAGAAGGAGCGCTGGCTGCCGGACCTCGCCGCCGGCCGGAAGCTGGTTGCCTTCGCCTTGACGGAGGCGGATGCGGGTTCCGATCCATCCGGCATCCGGACCCGCGCCGAGCGCGACGGCGACGAGTACGTCGTCCGCGGGTCGAAGCGGTTCATCAGCCACGGATCGGTTGCGGACCTCGTGGTCGTGTTCGCCGTCACCAACCCCGATGCCGCCAAGCCAAGCCGCAGGCTCTCCGCCATCGTCGTGGAGACGGACCGGCCCGGCTTCTCGGTTGCCCGGCTCGAGCACAAGATGGGGATCAAGGGATCGCCCACCGCGGAGCTCTCCTTCGACGGCGTGCGCGTGCCCGTCTCCAACCGGCTGGGCGAGGAGGGCGAGGGGTTCGGGATTGCCATGCGCACCTTCGAGCGCTCACGCCCAGGGATCGCCGCGCAGGCCGTCGGCATCGCGCAGGGCGCGCTCGAGGTCGCCGCGCGCTACGCGAAGGAGCGTGTCCAGTTCGGCAAGCCGATCGCGGACCTGCAGATGGTCCAGGCGATGCTCGCGGACATGGATGCCGGCGTGGAGGCCGCGCGCCACCTCCTGTACTCCGCCTGCCAGGAGATCGAGGCGGGCACCCCGGAGGCAGCGCGCTGGGCTGCCATCGCCAAGCTCGTGGCCGGTGACACGGCCATGCGCGTCACCACCGATGCCGTGCAGGTGCTCGGCGGTTACGGCTACATCGACGACTACCCGGTGGAGCGGATGATGCGTGACGCCAAGATCACGCAGCTCTACGAGGGGACCCAGCAGATCCAACGGCTCATCGTCGCCCGCTCGCTGCTCAGCCGGAGCTGAGCAGCCCGGGCATCCACAGACACTCACGGGAGCAAGGCGCACGTGCGAATCCTCGTCCTGGCAAAACCTGTCCCTGATACCGCGGTCGCCGCGGAGCGCATGGGCGCAGACATGCGGGTTGACCGCACGGCTGCCCCCAACGTCGTCAACGGCAACGACGAGTACGCGCTCGAGGCGGCCCTGCAGCTCGTCGAGGCGCACGGCGGTGAGGTGGCCATCCTCACCATGGCCCCGGCCAACGGCGTGGAGACCATGCGCAAGGCCCTCGCGATGGGTGCGATGCGTGGCGTTCTCGTCACCGACGAGGCGCTGGCCGGAGCGGATGTCCCCACGACCATCCGGGCCCTGGCCGCGGCGGCGAAGACCGAGGAGTTCGACCTCCTGCTGACCGGCCTGTTCACCTCGGATGGCGGCGGAGGCGCGGTCGCCGCAGGCGTGGCGGCGCTCCTCGGCCTGCCGATGCTCTCCGGGGCCGCCCACATCGATCCCGACCCTGCGGCCGGTCGTGTGAAGGTGCGCCGGCTCACGGACAACGGCTACGACCTCGTCGAGGCACCGATGCCGGCCGTCATCTCCGGCACGCAGGCACTGGGCACGCCGCGCTACCCGTCCCTCAAGGGGATCATGGCCGCGCGCTCGCGTTCGATCCGCCAGCTCTCGCTGGCCGACCTCGGCCCCGACATCGCACCCGCGGATGGAGCGTGGACGAGCACCGTCCTGGGCTTCGATCCGCCGCCCGCCCGTACCGCCGGGCGGGTCGTCAACCTGCCCGCGGATGCCGCCGCCCGTGAGATCGCCGACTTCCTCGCCGACCGGAGGATCATCTGATGCCGCCCGTGATCCTCGTCGTCGCAGAGGTGGCCGCCGGCCATCTCGCCCGCCTCTCCACCGAGGCAGCCACATTCGCCCGTGACCTTGCCGCCGAGGCCGGCGGCTCCGTCCTGGGCGTCATCGTCGATTCCGACCCCGGCGTTGCCGCCGGTGAGCTGGCAGCCTATCTGCCGCGCGTCGTCGCGGTGACCGCACCGTCCATCGCCACCGAGCTGCCGGCGCCGCACATCCTGACCGAGGTCCGCCGACTCGTGGACGAGGGCGTGACGCACGTCGTGCTCGGCGCGTCGGTCGATGGCCGTGACGTTGCGGGCGCGCTCGTCGCGTTCACCGGCTGGGGCTACCTCGCCAACGCGGACTCCGCCGCGTGGAGCGGCGAGGCGCCGGTCATGACGTCCAACGTCCTGGCCGGCAAGGCGGTCGTCCACAGCACGCTGGCCACCGCGAAGGGTGTGCTGACGGTGCGGCCGATGTCGGTGACGGCCGCGGAAGCCGGCGCCGTCGGCGTCGTGGAGGCGCGATCGGCGTCCGGGGAACCTGCGATCCCCGCCGTGGTCGTGCTCGATCGCGTGACCGAGGGCGGGGCCGCCGTATCCCTCGAGGAGGCGCGCGTCGTGGTCACCGGTGGTCGTGGCGTCGGGAGCATCGAAGGCTTCGCGGTCGTCGAGGACCTCGCCGACGCCCTCGGCGGTGTCGTTGGGGCCTCGCGGGCTGCGGTCGATGCCGGCTGGATCCCGTACGCCCGCCAGGTCGGGCAGACCGGACGGATCGTCAAGCCCGCGCTGTACCTCAGCCTCGGGGTGTCGGGCGCGATGCAGCACCGGGTTGGCATGCAGAACTCGGAGACCATCGTCGCGGTCAACAAGGACCGCGATGCGCCGATGGCGGAGGTGGCCGACCTGTTCGTGATCGGCGACCTGTTCGAGGTCGCGCCCGCGCTGGCGGCCGAGATCCGGTCCCGGCGCAGCTGACGGCAGGGGAGGGGACGGGGCGATGGAAACGGGCACGGCCGTCTGGGCCGGGCTCCTCGTCGCCCTTGCCGTCCTGGCGGCCCTGATCCTGGTGCGCACGACGCGACTCGTGCGCCGCACGCGTGAACTCGAGCAGTTCCAGCAAGCCGTGGACCACCTCGCAGCTTCCCTGGCGTCGGTTGCCGTCCCGCTCGTCGAGAGCCTGGACACGATGCGCCGCCATGCCGGTGACCCGGACGCGGTCCGGGCGGGCCTGGGTGCCGCGCGGGGACGGCTGGCCGCCCTGGTCGCGGAGAGCGCAGCGCTCCGGGCGCCGGCAGGCCTGGAGACGCGCGCCGCAACGGTGACCGCGGAGCTCGGGCGCGCCGCGCGGGCGGTGGACGTCGTCTCGCACGGACTTGACGCGCTGGTGGCGGGGCGAGGCGATCGCAACCTCGAAGCAGAGACGTCCCTCAAGCGGGGCACGCTGAACCTGCGCAACGCGTCGGAGGCCGTCAAGGCGGTCGCGATCTCCGTGCGCGCGCTGCGGCCGGCCGATCTCGGCCGCGGCGGGAGGGCGGCCATCGCCGCCGGCCAGCGCTCAGGAGGCACGCTCGGGACCTACCTGGTGCCCGACCCGGAGGACGACGCCGACCCCGTCTGACCCTGCATGTAGTGGTATCCTCCGCTCACACCACAAGGGATAGTGGTGCACGGAGGACGGAGGCTCGATGCGCTGCCCGCAATGCGGGACCAAGGACACGCGGGTCGTGGACTCCCGCGACCTCGACGAGGCCACCACGATCCGGCGACGGCGCGAGTGCCCGTCGTGCACCGCCCGCTTCACGACCTACGAGCGGGTCGAGGCTGCGCGCCTGGTCGTCGCCAAGCGCGATGGCACCCGTCAGGAGTTCGACCGGGACAAGCTCGCGTCCGGTCTCGCCAAGGCCCTGACCCGCCGGCCCGTCCCGGACGATGCCGCGGAGCGAGCCGCCGACGAGATCGAGACCGAGCTGCGCGGTTCCGGCCTGTCCGAGATCCCGAGCTCCCGCGTCGGGGCGCTCGCGATGGACCGCCTGCGCAAGCTGGACCACATCGCCTACATCCGGTTCGCATCGGTCTACCAGAGCTTCGAGGACCTTGCGGACCTCAAGCGGGAGGTGGACCAGCTCATTGCCGAAGGCACGCCGAAGAAGGGGAAGCGTACGTAGATGAGCGTTCTCGCCGATCGCGACATCCGAGCCGAGCTTGAGTCGGGGCGCGTCCGCATCGACCCCTACGATCCGGCGGACCTGCAACCGTCGTCGGTGGATCTCCATCTCGACCGCAGCTTCCGCGTCTTCCGCAACAACCGGTACGCCTTCATCGACCCGCGCATGCCGCAGCCTGACCTGACAGAGATGCTCGCGGTCACCGACGACGAGCCGTTCATCCTCCACCCCGGCGAGTTCGTGCTGGGCCAGACCCTCGAGTGGGTCGAGCTCCCCGACGACCTCGTGGCGCGCCTGGAGGGGAAGAGCTCGCTCGGCCGGCTGGGCCTGCTCATCCACTCCACCGCGGGCTACGTGGATCCCGGCTGGAAGGGGACCCTCACGCTCGAGCTGTCGAACGTGGCGAACCTGCCCATCGCGCTCTACTTCGGGATGCGGATCGGCCAGATCAGCTTCTTCCGGATGAGCTCGCCGGTGGAGCGCCCGTACGGATCCAAGGAGCTGGGCTCCAAGTACCAGGGGCAGTCCGAGCCGACCGCCTCCGCGTTCCACGCGGACTTCGCGCGCGGCCGCAAGCTCCCGGGCAAGGGCTGAGGCAGCGATGGCGATCAACGACGCGGTCCACTGGAGCGCGGATCTCGGCGGGGGAACGCGGGTCGCGCTGATCCAGGCCGGCACCTTCAAGAGCGACGCCGGCACGCTGCTGGGGCCGGTGCCCTGGGTCCTCTGGCGGCCGTGGGCCGAGGCGGAGCTCGACGAGAACCGCCGGTTGACACAGGCGCTCAACTGCCTGCTCGTGGAGACGCCGGCAGGCCGCGCGCTCATCGAGACCGGCATCGGCGAGCGGATGGACGCCAAGAACACCGCGATGCGCGGGTACGAGGGAACGCCGATCGTGCCGGGGCTCCACCGGGCCGGGTTCGATCCCGGCAGCGTGGACGTCGTCGCGATGAGCCATCTCCACTACGACCACGCGGGCGGCCTGCTGCTCGCCGACGGGACGAAGGCGTTCCCGCGGGCGACCATCGTGGCCCAGCGGGCGGAGTGGGAGGTCGCGCTCTCGGGCAACGCCCGCGTCCTGGCCTCCTACGACCAGCCGGAGCTGCGCCTGGTAGCGGACTGGGGTGCAGAGGGCTGGGCGGAAGGCGACCGCGAGCTGCTGCCCGGGGTCACCGTCGTGCGGACCGGCGGCCACTCTGCGGGTCACCAGGCGGTCGTGATCCGTGGCACCGGACCCGGGGCCACGTCGGTCGCCTTCTTCGGGGACCTGTGCATGCGGCCCTGGTCGGCGAACCCGCGCTGGGTGACCTCATTCGACGACTTCCCGCTCGACAGCGTCGAGGTCAAGGGCGAGCTGTTCCGGCGTGCCGTGGAGGACGACTGGACCGTGGTCCTGTCGCACGAGGCCCGGATGCCGGTGGGCAAGCTGGTCCCTGACCGGGACCGCTACCGCTTCGAGGGCATCGGCGGGTCCTGACAGCCCTCAGTGGGCCGAGGGGTCGAACGGATCGTCCACGGGGAGCAGGATCCGGAAGGTGGTCCCGGCGCCCACGTGGCTTTCCACGGTGATCGCGCCGTTGGCGGCCCGGATCGTGCCGAAGGCGGTTGCGAGGCCCAGGCCGGTGCCCTTGCCGACCTCCTTGGTGGTGAAGTACGGCTCGAAGATCCGGGAGGCGACCGACGGCGGCATCCCGGTCCCGGTGTCGTGGACCACGACCATGACGTAGTCGCCAGGCGTGATCTCCAGGTCGTCCGCATCGGTCACGGCCAGCTCGATCCGCTCCACGTCGATCCGCACGGAACCGCCGTCGGGCATCGCGTCACGGGCGTTGGCGATCAGGTTGATCAGCACGGTCTGCAGCTGGCCTCGATCGATCACCGCCGGCGACGTGTCGTCGAGGATCACCACGGTCAGGGCTCGGTGCTGGCCCAGGAGGTGCTCGAGCATCGAGCCGAGCTCGCGCACGACGGCGCCGACGGCGATCGCACCGCCCGTTGGCGGCCTGGTGCGGGCGAACTCCAGCAGCTGGGCGGCCAGGGTGTTCCCACGCACCACGGCGTCTCCGATGATGTCCGCATCGCGCGAGATGGATTCGCGGGTCGGCTCATTCGTCCGCAGGGAGCCCACAACGAGATCGATCCCCCAGAGGGTGTTGCGGAAGTCATGGGCCACGCCCGCCGCCAGCTGCCCGAGTGCCTCGAGGCGGCCGGCTCGGGCGCGCTCCTCTCGGGCACGTCGCTGCTCGGTGACGTCACGGACGAAACAGGCCACGGGCCACTCGGACGTGGCAAGGCCAGCGGCCATCGTCACCTCGACGGAGCGGATCTCACCGTCCGGACGCTCCACGGAACCTTCGAGGTGGATGGTGTCGCCGGGATCGCCGGCGGGCATCCACCAGGCCACCGCGCGGCTGCTGTCCTCGTCGTCGCCGGCAGCCTCATCCTCGCCCCCATCCTCCACGGGCGGTTCCAGCACGAGCAGGGTGTCCAGTGACCTGCCCAGCAGGTACGGGGCATCGACGCCGAGCAGCGCCAGCGCCTGGGGGGTCGAGTCGAGGACGCGACCCGTGGCGTCGAGCCCGAGGAATGCGTCCGGCGAGGCGTCCACCACGCTCCGCAGCCTCGCCGCGGATGCGCGGAGCGCCCTGTCCGTCCTGCGCCGGAGAAACGCGTAGGCGACCAGCAGGAGCACGGCGAGCGACCCGGCGACCAGCAGCGCGGAGCCGGAGGCGGGCTGGCCGCTGGTGTAGCCGGCGCCGGGGGCGGCCACCATGGCAAGCCTTCGTCCGCCGAACTCGAACTGGACCGCGTCCTGGACACCCGTGCCGTCTCCGACCGCCGGCGGCCGGCCACCACCGGCCACGTGCGGTCCGTGGGAGGCGATCAGCGTCCCCGGGGCTGCTGACACCTCGGACACGGGTCCGAGGTCGTAGAGCGCGACGTCGAGATACGCGAACTGGTCGCCGTCGGTGGCCCTCTCGAGCAGGATCGCCGGACGCAGGACCGTGACCCCGAACCCGAGGAGCGCGGTCCGCCGTCCTTCGAGGTCCGCATGGCCGATCGCCGGGTCGTAGGCCGGGTAGTACACGAGCATCCCGAGGCCGCCCTGGGCGAGCTTGATGGGGGCTGTGGCCGCGTAGTCACCGCTGTCCCGGGAACGCTGGAGCGCGGCGTTGCGCGTTGTCTCCGAGGAGAGGTCCACGCCGAGCGCCTTCCGGTTGGGATCGAGGGGCTCGACGAAGGCGACCGGGAAGTATTCCGGCCGCCCTGTGGCCGGCTCGAAGGTGCCGTCCGCGACGAACTGGCGGATCGTGTAGCCGGGATGGACCGCCGCGCGGCCGGCCTCATGTGACGTCTTGCCGGCAGCAGCGACGCGGGGGATCCACTCGAGGGCGTTGACCGCCTCGGTGTCCAGCAGCGGGGCCGTGAACTCGCTGAAGGCCGAGTCCGACACGTTGGCGGCGCCGATGCTGACGAACAGGCCTGCGATCGCCGCAGGGGCGATGCCGGCACCCGTGGTCAGCTGGCCGAAGGCGTCCGCAGCATCGGTGTTGTCCGCGTGGAGGCGGGCCCGGAGGTCGGTGGCGTCGGACTCCTCGACGAGGAGGAAGCCGACCGCCGTGGCCAGGGCGATCAGCACGGTCCCGGCCACGAGCACAAGCCCGACGACGCCGGTGCGGCGGGCGACGGGGTCGTTGCGGTGGGGACGCGTTGATCGGGAACCGGTAGCCATCTCTGTGGTCAATGATCCTTGGTGCGGGGCCATCGCGGCAGGCGAAACCCGCGTAGTCCCGGGGGGAAAGTCGGGAAGTGGGCGCCTCAGCTGGGACCCGGTGCCGTATGCAGCCACGTCGCCAGCCAGCCGGCGACCGTCGCCCTGTCCAGCGGGCCGTTCACCACGCCAAGCACGCGCCCGTCCGGCCCGATGAACACCTGCGTCGGCAGAGCGAAGACGTGGTATCTGGCGAAGATGTCCGCGGTCGCGTCGAAGGCGATGGGGTAGGCAAGACCATACTGGTCCGCGTAGGCCCGCACGTCCTCCACGGTCGTCTCCTGGACTGCCACGCCAACCACCACGAGGCCCGCATCCCCGAACCGGTCGTAGGTGTCCCGCAGGACCGGCGTCTCGCCCTGGCAGGGCGGACACCAGGTCGCCCAGAAGTTGAGCCAGACCACCTTGCCGCGCAGGTCTGCGAGGCGCACCGGGCGTCCGTCGAGATCGGCCAGCTGGTGGTGCGTGCCGTCCGCCGAGGTCCAGTCCAGCTCCGGGGCCACGTCACCGGCCGACACGCCAACCCTGGCGTCGCCTACCAGGTAGGGCGTGGTTGCCGGGAGCAGGGTGGGTCCAGGGGCGGGCCCGCTGGCCACCGGGCGGGTGAGGACGAACAGACCTGTCGCGGAGACGGCAATGGTCACGAGCACCGCGCCCAGCTGGCGGGCCGAGAAGGGACCGATGCCGCCGCGCCGGCGGGGTTCCGGGGGCCCGGCTGCCAGCGCAGGCCCGGTCACAGGATCGGCGTGAAGTTGATCAGCCGTGAGAAGAGGGTCAGCATGTCGAACATCATCGCCACGCCGATGGCCGCCACGAGCAGCCCGCCGATCAGCGAGACCGCGCGGCCGTGGCGGACGAAGAAGCGGACCAGCCCGTGGGCGCGGTCGTAGAACGCGGCGATGACCAGGAACGGAATCCCGAGGCCCGCCGTGTAGCCCAGCAGCAGGACGCCGCCGCTCAGCTTGCCCTCGGACGTCGCGGCCAGCATCAGGACGGAGCCAAGGAAGGCGCCGATGCAGGGCGTCCAGCCGATGGCGAAGATCGCGCCCAGCGCGAAGGACGTCCCCAGGCCGGCCCGGCCGCCCACCACGCGCTTGCCCAGCTTGCCTCCGAGACCCGCTCCCGCAGGCGCGAGTGACATGCCGCCGGTCATCCCGGTCAGGCCCTGGGAGGCGCCGGCGTCAAGCGGGCGCCAGGTGCGCTCGAGGAAGCCGATCCTGATGATCCCGGCCAGGCTCAGGCCGAGCAGGACCAGGACTGCGCCACCGATGATCCGGAGCGTCTTCATGTAGGGCACGAGCGCGCCACCGGCGAAGGTCGCCGTCACACCGAGCAGCGTGAAGACCGCCCCGAAGCCAAGCACGTAGAAGATCGCGTGGCGCATGGCCGCCCAGCGCGACGCCTGGCCGCCCTGGCCCTGCGCCGCCACCGCCACTGCCGTCAGCTGGCCCAGGTAGGCGGGAACCAGGGGCAGCACGCAGGGCGAGATGAAGGACGCGAGGCCAGCCGCGATCGCGGCGAGGATCGTGTAGTCCGTGTTCACGCGGGCACCTCGCCGTCGAGCGTCTCAGCCAGGAAGCGGCGGATCTTCGCCGCGCTGGTCGCCAGCTCCAGCTCCCGGCCTGCCACCGCGATCACCGGGATCGTGAACGCGTACCGCCGCTGGAGGTCGTCGTGCGTGTCGATGTCGTGCTGCGTGACGGTGGGGGCCGGCAGGCCGCGGGAGGCACGATCGCCCAGGAGCGCCGCCAGCAGCTCGTGCGCGTCGTCGCAGAGGTGGCAGCCGGCGCGGCCGTAGAGGTCGATGGGGCTGGGGGGCGCGGTCACAGGTCCGATTGTAGGGGCGTTCGCCCAACTAGCCCACGGACGCCCGGATCGGCTCCCGGCCGGCCGCGAGGCCGCCTAGAATCCGGCCGATGCCCGAGCCCACCCTCTACGACCAGGCCGGCGGCATGCCCTTCTTCGAGCGGCTCGTGGACCGCTTCTACGAGGGAGTTGCGGCCGATGCCGTGCTGCATCCGATGTACCCGGAGGCCGATCTCGCCGGCGCCCGGCGGCGGCTCACGCTGTTCCTCGTCCAGTACTGGGGCGGCCCGACGACCTACCTCGCGGAGCGCGGCCACCCGCGGCTTCGGGCGCGCCATTCCCCGTACTCCATCGGCGGCCTGGAGCGTGACCACTGGCTCCTGCACATGCGGGCCGCCATCGACGAGTCCGGCCTTGCAGCGGAGCTGGCCGGCCGCCTCCACGAGTACATGACGATGGCCGCGGACGCCATGCGCAACCGGGACGAGGAGCACTTCGCGGGCTGAGCAGCCTTCCTGGCGCGAGCCTGGTGCGGGCGCCGTGCGGCGGCGCCGTGCTACGTGCGGCGGCGCCGTGCTACCCGGATATGTGTCCGATCGACCTCGCGCCTGCAGAACTGCGGGCCGATTGCGCGCGGAATGGTGGTGAGCCCCGCGTGGACTCGGCCGCCCCGACACATTGTTGGGTCGCCGTCGGGTACGATCCCGGGGCGCGCCCCCGTAGCTCAGTGGATAGAGCGCAGCCGTCCTAAGGCTGGCGTCGGCGGT
>JBAXFC010000012.1:0-19745 GCA_037140135.1 Chloroflexota bacterium | reverse complement strand
CCACCTGGCATGCCGTCCACATCCCGATCGGGATGTGGACGGCATGCCAGGTGGCCAGCATCCGGCGCGCCCAGCGCATGGCCGAGAGCTGGCGCTCTAGGTCGCGCAGGCGGCGCGTCGCGTTCCTCGCCGGTTCGGCGGCCCCACGACCGGCGACGGCGGCCTGCGAGGTCATCAGCCGGGCCAACGCGGCCCGCGCCTCGTCCAGCTGCACCTGGATCTCGCGGGCCTCGACGACCATGCCGTCCGCGGTCCGGGGGACCGCGGTGTAGATGTAGCGGCCGATGAAGCCGCTTGCGACCACGGCGGCCGTGGCCAGGGACAGGACGCCCGCGATCCCGTTGAAGGCCCATGCCGAGTGGAGGAGCACCAGGTATGGCCCGACGATGCCCGTGAAGATGTGCAGCTGGAGCCACGCCCGCATGCTGCCCCGCGGCTGGATCATGGCCCGCTTGCGGAGCGAGTAGAGCGTCTCGGTCATCAGCATCATCACGAAGCCGACGATGCCGAGCGAGTGGCCGACGAGCCCGCTTGCTGCCGGGATGCCGATGGCGAGCACGACCACGCCGTACGCGGCCGTGATCCCGATCACGGCCACCAGGGCGAGGATCAGCTCCCTATAGCGGGCCAACGCCCACCGTCCTCTCGAACAGGGTCCGCAGGCCCGCCTGCATCGCGTCCGAGCCCAGGATGAGCTGCTCCCGCACGGGTCGGATGTCGATGCGCTCCCGGACCAGGTGCTGCAGGGCGCGGGACAGGGTCTGGTCACCCATGACAACAGCCCCGGCGATCCGGTCCTCCGTCAGCACGAGGCGCAGGTGGTTGAAGCCGGAGTCCGAGGCCGCTGCGAACGCACCAAGCTGCTCGCGCCAGGCACTGCTGTCGCCGCGGGCGAGGGTCACCAGATCGCCCTCCCGACCGCCGCCGCCCACCGACCCGATCAGCGTCGTCGTCACCCCGCCCAGCTTGGTCACGTTGAAGGGCGCGGGGCGCTCGTAGGAGCGGTTGCCGCCGGCCAGGTTCTCGCCGGCCACCCGTCCGTGCTCGATGGCGATCGACCACAGGCTGTCGATCTGGCGCCGGCCCGTCACCGGATCGAGGATCTCGGCGACATCGCCTGCCGCGAAGATGTCCTGGTCGGCGGTCTGCAGGCGGTCATCGGTCCAGATGCCGCGGCCGGTCGGCAGGCCGGCGGCCTTCGCCAGCTCCAGCCGGGGCTGGATGCCGATCGCAACCGCAAGCAGGTCGCCCTTGAGCTGTTCGCCCGCGGTGGTCCGGATCCCCGCGACGCGACCCTTGTGTCCGATCACCTCCGCCAGCTCGGTCGAGCGCCGGAGACGGATCCCGTGGTGCTCGATGCGGCCCTCGACCAGCTCCGACTCGTGCGCGTCGAGGACGCTGCTCCAGTAGCGCTCGCCGCGCATCAGGTAGTGCGTCTCGACACCGTGGAGGGCGAGTCCCTCGGCCAGCTCGACGGCCGTGATCCCGCCGCCCACGACGTACGCCCTCCGGGCGCGCCTGGCCCGACGCAGGATGTCCTTGGCGTCATCGAGGCTGTCCAGCGTGACCACACCGTCGAGGCCGACGCCGGGGATGTCGGGCCGGATCGCGGTGGCACCGACGGCGAGCAGCAGCCGGTCGTAGACCATGGAATGCCCGTTGGAGAGACCGACCCGGTGGGCTCCGGCGTCCACGGTGCGGACGCTGGCGACGATGCGCTCGATGCCCAGCTTGCGGAAGTGGCCCGGGGTGCGGGAGATCAGCCCCTTCTCCGGGATCGTTCCGGTGAGCAGGTAGGCGAGACCCGGCCGCGAGTAGAACGGGTGGTTCTCGGCACCGATGATCCGCACCTCGGCCATCCGGTCACGAGCGCGGATCTCCTCGGCTGCCGTGACGCCTGCGGCCCCGTTGCCGACGATCAGGTACCGGCGCTCCAACTCAGCCACCCCCCGTGGGATCGACCGGGTCGAACATCGAGGAGACCTCGAAGCGGAGCGTGCCCCGCGGGCAGCGTGCCACGCACTCCCCGCAGGTCAGGCAGCGAGCCTCTGCGACTGGCAGGCCCTGGCGGGCGTGACTCCGCACGTCGATCCCGAGGGGGCAGTTGAAGGAGCAGATGCCGCACTCCACGCAGCGGACAGGCTCGGAGACGACGACGGCCGCGACCATCGCCTTCCGCTTCTGCCTGTCACGTCGGAGCAGCCTTCCCGGCACGTGGGCGTCTCCCCTGAGTTGGGGCCGATCCTGCACGAAGTGGCGCAGATCCCGGCCAACAGCCTCACCTGGATGAGGATCGGATGGGCGGAGAGGTTTCGGGAGGGTCAAAGGGCCCGTCGGGGCACGCCGTTCACAACCTCCCTCGTCAGCGGGAGCGCCGGGCGCCGGTATAGTCCGCCGATGGCCACGTCAGACGACCTCACCGTCACCCCGGCGCTTCCCGCCCCTGCCCTCGACATCGGGCAGATCCGCGCCGCCGCCGTCAGGATCGCGCCGTTCGTGAACCGGACGCCGGTCCTGACCAGCGAGGTGCTCGACGCCGCGGCAGGTGCCACGCTCCACTTCAAGTGCGAGAACTTCCAGAACGTCGGCGCGTTCAAGGCCCGTGGCGCCACCAACGCCGTGCTCTCCCTCACGGACGAGGAGGCGGCGCCCGGTGTCGTGACCCACTCCTCGGGAAACCACGCCGCAGCACTCGCGCGCGCGGCCCGGATCCGGGGCATCCCTGCCCACATCGTGATGCCTTCGAACTCGCCGCAGGTGAAGGTCGCGTCCGTCGAGCGCTACGGTGGCCTGGTGGTCCTGTGCGAGCCGACGCTTGAGGCCCGGGAGTCAACCGCTGCGGCCGTCATGGCCGAGACCGGCGCGACCTTCATCCACCCGTACGACGATCTGCGGGTGATGGCCGGTCAGGGGACCGCCGCCCTCGAGCTGCTCGAGGAGGTGCCGGACCTCGACGTTGTCCTGTGCCCGGTCGGCGGTGGGGGACTGCTCTCGGGCACCGCAGTCGCGGTCCGGGCCCTGCGGTCGGAGGCCTCGGTGATCGGCGTGGAGCCGGCCCTGGCGGACGATGCCGCACGCTCGTTCCGGGCGGGCCGGCTCATCCTGCTCGATTCGACCACGACGATCGCCGATGGGCTGCGGACCTCGCTCAGCCCGCGCACGCTCGCCCACATCCTGCGCGACGTCGCGGCGATCACGACCGTGGAGGAGGCGTCCATCGTCACGGCGATGCGGACGATGTTCGAGGTCCTCAAGATCGTCGTGGAGCCGTCGGGGGCGGTGCCCTACGCGGCGCTCGTCGAGGCGCCGCACCGGTTCGCGGGCCTGCGTGTCGGGATCATCGTGAGCGGCGGCAACCTTGATCTCGACCATCTTCCATGGCAGCGATCCCGCTGATCCCCGGCACCAGCGGCGGGTGATAATCGACCGGTGAGCGGCTCGGGACGCCGCCGGTCCCCCGCGGTCCGATCGACGGCGCGGACAGCGAGGTGTGCGATGCGGCGATGGCTCGGGGGCGGGCTCCTGGTGATCCTGGCGGGGTTCGGCGCCATCCAGCTGGTGCCCTACGGGCATGACCACGCGAACCCGCCGGTCGGCGCGGAGCCGGCCTGGGACTCGCAGACCACGCGGGACCTCGCCGTCCGCGCCTGCTTCGACTGCCACAGCAACCAGACCGAGTGGCCCTGGTACTCCAACGTGGCGCCGGTCTCGTGGCTGGTGCAGCGCCACGTCAACGAGGGACGGCAGAAGCTCGACTTCTCGACCTGGGGAACGGGCCGCCAGGATACCGAGCACCTCGTCTCGGTGGTGCGCCGCGGCTCCATGCCCACCGGTGACTACCTGCTCATGCACCCCGGCGCCCGCCTCACCGGCGCCGAGCAGCAGGCGCTGATCGACGGCCTCACGAAGACCTTCGGTGCCGGCGAGGGCGGCGGGGGCGAAGGCAGCGAAGGCGGCGAGGGCGGCGAGGGCGACGGCGAGGGCGACAACTAGGCCGCCGCCCGCCTGAGGTCACTTCTCGGGCTTGATCACCCCGTCCTTGAAGCTGTCCGCGCCCGAGACGATCGCCATCGTGCCCACGCAGTGGACGGTCTCGGTGGTGTCCTTGCCGCTCTCGTCCGTGGTCACGGCGATCACGGTGAGGTCGGCGGTCGCGGGGCCCTTGGCGCCCGAGAGGTGCCAGACGGGCTTGGTGTTCGCTCCCGTCCTGGCCACGTACTCGAGCTTCGTGTAGGTCTGGTCGTAGGTGATCGTGCCGTAGATCGTGACGCCCATGCAGCCCTGGACCAGGGCGCCGACCAGCAGCATGGCGAGGATGGCACCCAGCCGGCGACGACGGCGCACGACAAGCCCGCCGGCAAGCGGCACCATCACCAGGAGTCCCACCGGGGGCGCCACGTCGCCCGTGGCCTTGGGCGGCGGGATGACCAGGACGGTGTGCATCAGGGCACCGTCCTTGCCGAACACGAGCGTTGACTCGTACGTGCCCCCCTCACCCCCGACCTTGTCCATCGACTGCCCCTTCTCGAGGGTCCAGGCGAGGCTGCCGGGCGACTTCGGGTCCGTGGCGACGTAGGAGCCATAGCCGGCGGCGGCCTGGGAGAGTCCGTTGAGGATGCTCAGGGTGTTGCCACTGCCCGTATCCGTCGAGGTGCTCTCGCTGCAGCTCGGGTCGCCCGTCACCGATGCCCCGGAAGCCGACGTGGCGGTGAACAGCCAGTCACCCTGGAGGTCGGCCGGCTCCACCGTTGCCTTGAAGGTCGCCTCGGCTGCCTTCGCCACCGCCACGATGCGCAGCTTCGGCGCGCCGATGCCCGCCTGGACAGGGCCCAGCACGAGCTCGGCGGTGCCGTCGGCGTGCGTGATCCTGCCCCCGTCGAGCTGGTAGTAGATCTCCGGGCCCGGTGCGATCCGCACCATCACCGGGGCGCCGACGCCGAGGTCGCGACCGCTGGCCTCGGTGGCCGTGGCGCCGCTGGCGATGAGCAGCGGGTAGACGCTGTCGGGCTTGAGCACCGCCGTGATGATCCCGGTGTCCTTGGCGATCTGGGGCGGGTAGCTGTTGGTGTCGAACTTGACCTCGCCGGCCTTGCCGACCCCGACGGCCAGGAAGTCGCCCGTCGAGGTCCCGGACGCCAGGGCGGCAACCGTGGTCCCATCGATCGTGCCCGTGAGGATGGCCTGCGCCCAGGCGTCCATGTTCGTGCGCAGCGCGGCGCGCTTGGCCGAGTCGGCATACGGGTAGCTGCCGCCGTTGACTGCCTGCACGAACGAGGCCTTGGTCAGCGGGCAGCCCGCGTCACAGATGTTGGCCCGCACGAGGAGCGACTGGACGTACTGCTCGTCGTTGGACCAGGTGAAGGGGGAGACCTGGAAGATGAGGGTGTGCATGTCGTTGAGCGATGACCGGCCATAGACGGACGCGATCCGCTGCTCCGCCGCGGCGTCGATGAAGAAGGTGCCCACGTCGGCGGCCATCTCCAGCCACCAGTGCTTGTCGGCGTTCCAGTAGCCCCAGATCATGGCGTAGCCGTCGTCCTCGACGAGGTGCATGAGCTCGTGCTTGAGCTCGAGCGCCTTGTCCGCCTCGCCCAGTGCGCCTGCCGTCACGGAGCCGATGTAGACGCTGCTCACGGCCACCTTGTAGGTGGGCGTGTCGTCACCCTCGCGGATGATCACGCGGACCGGGGCGTTGGCGCCGATCACGGCCCCATCGAGCCCGAGGTCCCTGTAGGCGGTCATGGCTGTCTCGACCGCCGCGATCACGGCGTCCACGCTCGTCGTCGGGATCGTCTCGTACGAGCTCCAGGAGACCTGGACGGATCCCTTCGCGTTCATGCGGCATGTCTGGAGCTCCACGGGCATCTCGCCACCGGCGAGGCACGGGCGGTTGCCTTCGCCGGCGACGACCGCGCGCGGTGGGGTCGCGCCGTCGAGGGCAGGGCTGGACGGATGCCAGGCGGCGGTGACGGCCGCGCCGGCGGGGCGCACGAGCCCTGCCGCACCCTTTGGCGTGAGGACGAAATACTGCACGTCTCCTGCGGCCGTCATCGGGTTGTCGCCGGCCTGCGGCTTCGCCGGCGGCGCCTTGACGTCCACCGCAAGCACGCCCCCGACGGGGGCCACGGCGTAGACGAACAGGTACGTCCCATCGACGATCGCGGCGACGCGCGAGGCGTCGCTGGTCGCCGGGAAGCGCAACTGGGCCCGACGCAGGGAGTCCTGGTCGCCCGATGCGCGGAGCGCGTAGAAGGTGGAGTCGATCGTGGCGACGGCGGCGAGTCGCTCCACGATCCCGCCCGTCCCTGCACTCTCCACCAGCATGAGCGCGGAGGAGGCGTCCACGGCGCCGGCATCCGCAGTCACTGCGACTCCTGCAGCGTCCGTGTGCGCCGTGCCATCTGCGGGGACGTCCGTTCCTCGGGTCTCCTGGAACGCGACCGGCGCAAGACCCGCATCCGCCGCGTCCGTGGGGGAGCCGCCCGGTGCCTGCGCGGTGGACGGAGCCCCCGACGGCGCCGGCGTGATGGATCCGCACGCGGCAGCGAGAACGGCAACGAGGCTGACCGCAGCCAAGGTTGCGAGGCGTCCGCGGATGCCAATCCGGCGATGCATGAGCGGCTCCTCCTGGAGGGTCCCCCGTGAATGCCCGGGTCGGGCGGGAAGGCGACTCGGGTCACGGCCCGGCACGCAGCCATCAACGCGCCCGGGAGGTCGGGGCGTCAAGACCCGGACGGGCCATGGGACACACCCTGTTCGGGGGCCCGTCCCACGGCACCGGGCGTCGCCGCGATACCCTGTGCGCATGCCCCCTGAGTTCATCTACACGACCTACAAGCTTGCCCGCCACTACCCGCCCGATCGGACCGTGCTCGAGGACATCTCGATCTCGTTCTATCCGGGCGCCAAGATCGGCGTCATCGGTCCGAACGGGGCCGGCAAGTCGAGCCTGCTCAAGATCATGGCCGGCCTCGACGACGGGTTCGTCGGCGACGCGCGCCTGACCCCCGGGTACAGCGTCGGCTATCTCTCGCAGGAGCCGCAGCTCGACCCGGCCAAGGACGTCCGGGGCAACGTGATGGACGGCGTGCGGGAGCTTGCCGGCCTCATCGACCAGTACAACGCCGTCATGGCCAAGTGGTCGGACCCCGATGCCGACTATGACGCGATCGGCGCGGAGCAGGCCTCGCTCGAGGACAGGATCGCGGCGGCCGACGCGTGGAACCTGGAGCGGAACGTGGAGATCGCGATGGACGCGCTCCGCTGCCCGCCCGACGACGCCGACGTGACCAGGCTCTCCGGTGGCGAGAAGCGCCGGGTGGCGCTCTGCCGGCTGCTGCTCCAGCACCCGGACCTGCTGCTGCTCGACGAGCCGACCAACCATCTCGACGCCGAGTCCGTCGAGTGGCTTGAGCAGTTCCTCGGCGACTACACCGGGACCGTCGTCGCGATCACCCACGACCGCTACTTCCTCGACAACGTCGCCAAGTGGATCCTGGAGCTCGATCGCGGGCGCGGCATCCCGTTCTCCGGCAACTATTCCGGCTGGCTGGAGCAGAAGATCGCCCGCATGGCGATGGAGAACAAGCAGGCCGACGCGAAGCAGCGCACGCTGGCCCGCGAGCTGGAGTGGGTGCGCCTCTCGCCCAAGGCCCGCCAGGCCAAGGGCAAGGCGCGCCTCTCCTCGTACGAGCAGCTCCTTGAAGAGGCCCAGGGCGACAAGGGCCAGGCGCGCGAGCTCGAGATCGCGATCCCGCCCGGCCCGCGCCTGGGCGACACCGTGATCGAGGTCAAGAACCTGCGCAAGGGGTACGGCGACAAGCTCCTCGTCGAGGACCTGACGCTCTCGCTGCCGCGCTCGGGCATCGTCGGCATCATCGGACCCAACGGCGCGGGCAAGACGACGCTGTTCCGCATGCTCGTCGGCCAGGAGCAGGCGGACGCCGGCACGGTCGAGATCGGCGACACGGTCAAGCTCGCCTACGTGGACCAGAGCCGGGACGAGCTGCGGGCGGACAAGACCGTCTTCGCCGAGATCACCCAGGGCGTCGAGGTCGTCAAGGTGGGCTCGCGCGAGCTGCCGGCGCGCGCCTACGTCTCCTCGTTCAACTTTCGTGGCACGGACCAGCAGAAGCTCGTGGGCAACCTCTCGGGCGGCGAGCGCAACCGCGTCCACCTCGCCAAGCTCCTGCAGGCCGGCGGCAACGTCCTGCTCCTCGACGAGCCCACGAACGACCTCGACGTGGACACGTTGCGCGCTCTCGAGGCCGGCCTCGAGACGTTCCCGGGCACCGTCGTCGTGATCAGCCACGACCGCTGGTTCCTGGACCGGATCGCCACCCACATCCTCGCCTTCGAGGGTGACAGCCAGGTCCGCTTCTTCCAGGGCAACGTGAGCGACTACGAGGCGTTCCGCCACAAGGAGCTGGGCTCGGCCGCTGACCAGCCGCACCGGATCCGGTACAAGAAGCTCACGGCATAGACCGGAGCAGGGGAGCAGGCAGATGAGCGGCGGCGCCACGATCGCGATCAGCGCGGCATTGATCCTGTACTCGATCGGCGTCTGGGGCGAGCGGCTGACCGGCCGCCTGCGCCCGTGGCATCTCGCCTTCTTCTGGGCGGGTCTCGTCTGCGACACCGTCGGCACCGGGATCATGATCGACTACGTGGGCGGCCTCACCGGCGACGTCCACGGCGTCACCGGGGTCCTCGCCATCCTCCTGATGGCCGTCCACGCGATCTGGGCAACGGTGGTGCTCGTGCGCCGCCACGAGCGCTGGATCACCCGGTTCCACCGCTTCAGCATCTTCGTGTGGCTGGTCTGGCTGGTGCCGTACTTCAGCCCGATGTTCGTGGCGATCGCCGGGCGCTGACCCCCCGGATCAGGCGCTGCCCTGGTCAGCTCGCGAGCGCCAGCAGGGGATCGCCCGCGTTCATCGCGAGCGAGGTGACGAGGAAGATCACGACCCCGTCCACCGGCGCGACCGGCCGTTCGAGGACTGCCCCGAATGCGTCCTGGACCTCTCCGACGACCGAGCCGGCGGCGACCCGCGCGCCGACCTCCAACGCGGGGTGCCAGTAGCCCGTCGTCGCGGAGCGCATCCAGGCCTCGTGCGGGAGCACCTCCGTCGCGAAGCGGGGCGGCTCCTGTGCCGTCCCGATGACACCGGCCTCCTCGATGACACCGGCCTCCTGGGGGAAGCGCCACAGGCCCGCCGCGTGCAGCTCGACGTCCGCCGCCGGCCAGACGCCCTGCCCGCCGACCTCGGCCAGGACCGCCGGGATGCCGAGCGCCGCGGCCGCCGTCGTGGTCGTGCCCGGCGACGGCCCGATCAGCAGGTAGCGGAGCCCGTACGCGTCGGCGAGTGCGCGGGACCGCGCATCAACCGCAGCCGACCCCGTCTCCTCGATCCCGGTGAACGAGACGAGCGCCTCGTTCATGTCCCCGCAGTGCATGTCCAGGAACGCGTCGGAGCCCGCGATGACCTCGTCCGTCAACCAGCGCGCGAGACGCTCGCTCGCCGTCCCGGCGGCCTCGCCGGGGAAGGAGCGGTTGAGATTGCGGGCATCGGCGGGGTTGATGTAGATCGATCGGGCGGCGAAGGCGGCCGGGTTCGCGGTCAGGACGGCGACGATGGAGCCGGTGACCTCCATCGGGTCCAGGCCCAGCACGACCTCGCGCAGGGCCGCGATCGACACGTACTCCGCCCCGTGGATGCCGGCCGTGATCGCGACCCGCGGACCGGGGCGGGCTCCGGCGATCACGACCACCGGTACCTCGACGCGAGTGGAGCCGAGATCGACGGGCACGACGCCCATCGCGCGCTCGCCGGGCGCAGGGTGGAGGGGACCGACGACGGGAGGCGGGCTGCTCATGTCCATCGGCCGACTCTACCGGGGCCGGGGCGCTCGCACCTGCCGGGACGGCAAGCAGGCCAGTCCTGCCACGTGGCACAGTCGGGACGCGATGAAGCGGATCCTCTGCCTCTGCCATGACGTCAGCGACGACGACATCACCCGGGCCGTCCGGGCGGGCTTCGACCACCCCGAGACCGTCAAGCGGTCTACCGGCGCCACGATGGGTCCCTGCCAGGGGCGCACGTGCGCGGAACTGGTGCTCGTTGCGATCGCCCGCGAGACCGGGGTCGCCCGGGCGTCCCTGCGTCTGCCGACCTCGCGGCCGCCGGCCTTCGCGATCCCGATGGGCCTCCTCGCGGCTTCCGCGGATGACCCGGAGGCGAGTGGATGACGATGCCCGGTCTCGCTCGCGGCCCCCTGCCGGCCACCGCCCCGGCGGTCATCGTGGGGGGCGGGATCACCGGGGTCGCGCTGGGCTACGAGCTGGCCCGGCGGGGGATGCGCAACGTCTGCGTGCTCGACGCGGCGTACCCGGGTGCGGGAGCATCCGGCCGCAACGGGGAGCTGGTCCGGTCCGCCTTCGCCAGCCGGGAGTGGGCAACGCTGTTCGACATCAGCCTCCGCAAGTGGCTGCACCTCTCCGACGAGCTCGACACGAACGTGATGTTCACCCGGGCCGGGTACCTGGTCCTGGCGAGCACGGACGAGCAGATGGCCCTCTGCAGGCGGTCCGTCGCGCGGCACGCCGAGCTGGGAATCGGGACCGAGCTGCTCGACGAGGCGGGCGTCCGTCGCCGCGTGCCGGCCCTTGCCCACGGCTACGCGCAGGGAGGCTTCTTCCAGCGCGATGGCGGGTTCGCCCACCATGACGCGGTGGTCTGGGGCTACGTCGCGGCCGCGGCGCGCCTCGGCGTGGCCATCCATGCCGGCGTGACGGCGACCGGGATCACGGTCGATGCCGGTCGCGTGACCGGTGTCACCACCAGCGCCGGTCCGATTGCGACGCCGGTGGTCGTCGATGCGGCCGGAGGCCGGGCGCGCGAGGTGGCGGCCCTCGCCGGTGTCGAGATCCCCACCACGACGCAGCGCCTTGAAGCGCTCGTCACGGAGTCGATGCCGCCGTTCCTGCGGCCCGGCGTGGCGCTGCTGGCCGCGCTCGGCTATGCCCACCAGACGACGCGCGGCGAGTTCGTGGGCGGTACCGAGATCCACGGCGTCCAGCCGCCGGACACCATGCGGACATCGCTGGCGGGTCTTGCCGACGCGGCGACGAAGTTCACCGCCGCCTTCCCGCTGCTCCGTTCCGTCCGCGTGATCCGCCAGTGGGCCGGGATCGTCGACGTGAGCCCCGATTTCGCGCCCCTTCTCGGCCCGGCCCCTGCGGTGGAAGGGCTGTGGCTCGATTGCGGCTGGGTCTACGGCTTCATGGCCGGACCGGGCGCGGCGCTCCTCCTGGCCGAGGCCGTCACCACGGGCCGGGTGCCGGCCGCGCTGGCGCCCTTCACGGTGGAGCGGTTCGCACGCGGCGAGCCCATCGTCGAGGCGTCGCTGGTCGTGGAGGCCATGCCGTGAGCCGGGAGTTCACCTTCGACTTCGAAGGGCGCCGGATCCCCGCGCGGGAGGGGCAGACGGTGGGCGGCGCCTTGCACGCCGCCGGCGTGCGCACCCTCTCGTGGAGCGCGAGGTACCGCCGGGCGCGAGGCCTGCGCTGCGGGACCGGGGCGTGCCCGGGATGCACCCTGGTGGTGGACGGCATCGGCGGCCGGCGTGCCTGCGAGACACCGGCCACGGCCGGGGCGAAGGTTCGCAGGATCCGACCGCGGTTCCTCCTGCTGCCGGCCGACGAGCTCGGCCGCCTCGTGCGCTCCGGCTTCCAGGGCTCGCGATGGCTCAGATCCCCAGGACGATGGAACCGCGTCGAGCCCCTGCTGGCGCGGATGGCCGGGCAGGGGTTCCTGCCCACGGCACCCTCGGAACGCCTGCCCGCGGCGACCAGCTTCCGGGAGCGCTTCGTCGACGTGCTCGTGGTCGGTGGTGGTCACCATGGATGCGAGGCAGCCGTCGAGGCCGCGCGTGCGGGAGCGTCGGTGCTCCTCGTGGAACGGACGGCGCGGGTTGGCGGGCGCCTCCTCGACCGGCCTGGAGGCGGATCGGACGCGGCAGCCCTCGACGCGGCGGTCCGCGAGGCCGGCGTGGAGATCCTGTGCGGGGCGACGGCCCTGGGCACCTTCGATGAGGGCATCGAGGGCGTGATTGCCGGCAGCGAGCTCCTGGCCGTGCGTGCCACACGGGTGATCCGGGCCACCGGGTCGCTCGATCGCGAGATCGCTCTGCCGGACGGCGACCGGCCCGGCGTCCTCCTGCCGACGGCGGTGGAGCGCCTCATCGTGCGCGAGGGCGTGCGGCCCGGTCGCAAGGCCGTCATCGTCACGACGGAGGACGGCCGGGAGCAGGCGCGAACAGTGGCGGCGCTGCTCCGCGCCGCGGGCGTGGTCCTGGCCGCGGTCGTCGCGCCCGAGGATGTCATCGCGATCGTGGGTCGCACGCGCGTCACCGGCGTCCGGATGGCACCGGGTCTCGTGCGCTGTGACCTCGTCGTGATCGCCGCCGGCCGGCGGCCCGCGGACGAGCTGGACCGCCAGGCGGACCTGCCGGTCGCGCCGCACGTCCCCTAGGAGGTCGTCTCCCGGGTGATGGTCGCGGCGATCGACCTGGTCCACGCGGTGATCGCGTCCCAGTCCCGGAAGTCGCCGATGGGGTGGGTCCGCAGGACCTGGGGGTCGATGGGCGCATCGGGAGCGAGTCGGCCGCCGAAGGTCCGATGCTCGCGTGCCTCCAGGCCCACGGTGATCTCGGCTGCGTGGGCCGTGATCGGCAGGTTGGCGGCCGCCTGGACGGCGTCGAGCGGGCCGCTGGAGAAGAGCCACAGCGGGCGCGCGACGAGTTCCTGGCCGAACTTGGCGACGAACCGGTTCGCGTCCCGCTGCCAGTGCGCGGCGTACAGCGCGCTGCCCAGGATCACGGCGTCATAGCCCTCGAGGCTCCTGACGGACCGGACGGGCATCGCCTCGGCCTCGATGCCGGCCGTGGTGAGCACGCCCGCGATGATGCCGGCGATCTCGGCGGTGGAGCCGAGCTTGGAAGCGAACGCGACGAGGACGCGCGCGGCCATGGACTCCTCGATGTGCTGCAGGACCGGGGGGCTCCTCGGTGGGGTCATCTTGCCGCAACAGCGCGACGGCTGCCGGTCCGCGCGGATACGATCGCCCCGACACCGGCTCGCCCGGGCCGTCCCATCCCCGCGCCGTGAGGGCGAGATGACCGAGATCGTGCTGACGGAATCCCAGCAGGCCGCGATCCGCGCGCTGATGCGTGACGAGGGCGCGATTCCGCCGCCCCTGCATCTCGCGCGCAACGCGACCCTCCGCAACGACGCCGTGGAGCGCGACCGCGCCCTCCGTGACCCGGACGGCTTCTGGGCCGAGCAGGCCGGTCTCGTGGACTGGATGACCCCCTTCGAGACGGTCTCCAGGATCGAGCTGCCGAACCACCAGTGGTTCCTCGGGGGCAGGCTCAACGCGTCGGTCAACTGCCTTGACCGCCATGTCCACGGCGGCCGCCGCAACACCGCCGCCCTGATCTGGATCGGCGAGGACGGCGAGGAGCACACGTACACCTACGCCCGCCTCTACCGTGAGGTGAACCGCTTCGCCAACGCGCTCCGCCGGCTGGGCGTGGGCAAGGGCGACCGGGTGGTGGTCTACATGCCGCTGGTCCCCGAGGGGATCATCACGATGCTCGCCTGCGCCCGGATCGGGGCGGTGCACAGCGTCGTCTACGCCGGCATGGGCACCCAGGCGCTCTCGTCCCGGATCGCGGACTCGGGCGCCAAGGTCGTGGTGTGCACGGACTTCACCTTCCGGCGCGGCAAGAAGATCGCGCTCAAGCCCACCGTGGACGAGGCGGTCCGTGACAACGCCCAGGTGGAATGGGTGGTCGTCCACCGCCGTGGCTCGCGGCCGGGCGACGAGCCCGTCTCCTTCGAGAGCGAGCGCGAGGTGGACTTCTACGACATCCAGGAGGCCGGCGAGATCCACTGCGAGCCCGAGCCGATGGAGGCCGAGGACCCACTGTTCATCCTGTACACCAGCGGCACGACCGGCACGCCCAAGGGCGTCGTCCACGCCACCGGCGGGTACATGGTGGGCGTCACGTACCTGGCCCGCGCCTTCTACCAGATCGGCGACCAGGACATCTACTGGTCCACCTCGGACATCGGCTGGATCGTCGGCCACAGCTTCATCGTCTACGGCCCGCTCTCCATCGGCGCCACGGTGCTCGTGCGCGAGGGCGTCCCTGACTACCCCAACGCGGACGTCACCTGGGAGCTGTGCGAGCGCTTCGGCGTGAACGTCATGTTCACGGCCCCCACGGCCGTCCGGATGTGGATGAGCCATGGGCCGGACGCCCCGGGGCGCTACGACCTCACGCGGCTCCGGCTGGTCGCCTGCGCCGGCGAGCCGCTGAACCCTGAGGCCCACCGCTGGGCGCAGGCGAACCTCGTCGGGCAGTCGGACGGCATGGTCGTGGACAACTGGTGGCAGACCGAGATCGCCGGGCCGGTCCTGGGCACGCTGCCAACCTTCGAGGCACGGCTGGGCAAGGTTGGCAAGCCGATGCCGGGGGTCGTGGCGGACGTCGTGGACAAGGACGGCAACAGCCTGCCGCCGGGATCCGGTGGCCTGCTGATCCTGCGCCGGCCGCTGCCGTACATGCTGCGCACCGTCTGGGGCGACCACGCCCGCTATGAGAAGTACTGGCAGCAGCTGCCCGGCGTGTACACGGCAGGCGACATCGCCGTGAAGGACGCCGACGGCTACTTCGCGGTGCTCGGCCGCGCCGATGACGTGATGAACGTCGCCGGGCACCGGATCGGCACCGCCGACGTGGAGGGATCGCTGGTCCGTCACCCGTCGGTCGGTGAGGCGGCCGTCATCGGCCTGCCGGACCCCGTGAAGGGGGAGCGGATCAAGGCCTTCGTGGTGCTGCGCAAGGGTGCCGATGCCGGTCCCGGGCTCATCTCCTCGCTCAAGGACCACGTGCGCCAGGACCTGGGTCCGATCGCGCAGCCGTCCGAGATCGAGATCCGGGACTCGCTCCCCAAGACGCGCTCCGGGAAGATCGTCCGACGCTATCTCAAGGCGCTCGAGCTGGGCGAGGACCCCGGCGACCTGTCCACCCTGGCCGATTGAGGCCGCCGCAGGCCGGTGACGTGCACCGGCGCCCCGTCCTCCCGGCGTAGGCGGCAGCCGATGGCGATCGCGCGCCTGCTGGCATGGGCGGGACGTGCGCCCGAGTACCCGCCGGACGCCCGTGACCACGACACGGTGAACCTGCTCGGCCTGCGGCTTCCGATCCGGGCGACCGTCGCGGTCCTCGCCGTGGCGGCACTGCTCCTGCTCGACTACCACGGCCGCATCGACGACCTTGTCCGGGCGCTCCTTGGACCGTTCGGGACGACCGCCGCCGATGCCAAGCGGGTCCAGTCCCTGGGCCGGCTGGTGGTGGAGGGGCTGGTGCCCCTCCTGCTGGTTGTGACGGTGATGCGGGACCGCCCGTCGCGCTACGGCATCCGCCTCGGCGATGCCCGGGCGGGCGCGGCGATCGCCCTGGGCGGCTGCCTGGTGATGACGCCCGTCGTCCTGCTCCTCGTCCGCACGCCGGTCTTCGGCGCGTACTACGCCTCCCAGTCGGCAGGGGCCCTGGACGTCCTGCTCACCACCGCCCTCGAGGTGATCCCCGCCGAGTTCTTCTTCCGGGGGTTCCTGCTCTTCGCGCTGCTGCGCGTGGCGGGGCCGCTCGCGGTGGTCATCGCCACGCTGCCGTTCGCATTCGCGCACCTGGGCAAGCCCGAGGTCGAGACCCTGAGCACGCTCGCCGGCGGACTGCTGTACGGCTGGCTGGACTGGAGGTCCGGGTCCGTCCTCTGGAGCGGCCTGGCCCACACCTGGATCCTGGCGCTCGCGGTGGTCGCGGCGGGCGCGACGGGAATACCCCCCGGCTGACCGGCACACCGTATCCTCGCCCCATGCCCCGAGAGACCGCCCCCACCGAGATCACCGAGCTCGCCGATGCGCGCGCCGTCGCCCGCCGCGCCCACGACTGGGCCACCGCCGACCAGCTGCTCGCGCGCATCGCCGCGGCCGGCTGGAAGGTGGTGGACACCGGCACCCTGTACGACCTCGAGCGGACCGCGCCCGTGGACCGGGTCGTGGACGGCGTGGTGCGCCACGGATCGAGCGAGTCGGTGCCGTCGCGGCTGGAGGAGGCACCGGCCGGCCTCGCCGACGTCGTGGTCGTGGCCGAGGACGATGCCGCAGCCCTGGTGGCCACGGTCGAGGCGGTCCTGCGCACGTCCGGACCCGGGGTCCGGGTCGTGGTGGTGGCGAATGCCCCGGCCGACGACGTCCTGGCTGCCGTCGATGCGCTCGAGGCAGCGCACCCGGGCTCCGTGGAGATCGTCCGGATGGCCACGCGGCTGGGGCATGCGCTCGTGGTCAATGCCGGGATGCGGCGGGTGGTGGCGCCGGTCGTGGTGCTCATGGCCGCCGGTGTCGCCCCGACCGGCGACCTGCCCGGTGCGCTCGCCGCCGCCCTTTCCGGCCCCGAGGTCGCCGTCGCCGGTCCCTTCGGTCTCGCCTCGGACGACCTGCGGCGGTGGGAGCCGGCCGCCGGTCCCGCGGATGCCATCGCCGTCAGCGGGCGCGCCATGGCCTTCCGACGCGACGACATCAACGCTCGCGGCCCGCTCGATGAGCATTTCGCCGCCGGGATCTGGCTCGATGCGTGGTGGAGCCTCGTCCTGCGGGATCCCTGGGCGGTGGAGGAGCCGGTCCACGGGGCGCCGATCCGCCACGCCGTCGTCGCTGGAACCGGCCATGTCGCGCCGGCCTGGTCGGACGAGGTCCCGCACGATGCGGCGCGCGCCAAGGCCGAGAAGAAGGACTTCTACCGCTTCCTCAAGCGCTTTGCGAGCCGTCGGGACCTGCTGACCTCGGGCCACTGACCGTGGGGCCGGGCGCCGGCCGCGCGTCGCGGGGCCATCTTGGGACCCGCGCCTATACTCGGCCCGTGCGTCGCTGGTTCCGCCCCCTTCCACGCCCGGCCGGCCTGTCCGGCCAGCCGCGTCCGGGATCGGCCGGCAGCGCATCCCGATCCCTGGTGAGCGGCTCCTCGACCCGCTCCGGGACCCCGATCTGCCAGAGGGGCCTTGGTGGAACCTGACCTGAACCAGACCGGCCGGCCGTCCGATCCCGGCGCCGCCGCGAGCCAGCCGCCGGTCGGGGGCTGGCCCCTCGCGCCGGGTGACGAGATCACGCCCGCCTCGCCCGCCTCGCGGGCCCGGCGCCTCCTCCTCGGCGGCGTCGCCCTCCTGCTGGCGATCGTGATGATCGTCGCCGCGTGGCCGGCCGGGTCCGGCACGCCGGCACCCACCCGCGCCGCCGACACGTCCACCGTCACCATCCTGACCGGCGCCCCCGCATCGATCGATCCGGCCCGCCACGGCGACCTCGGCAGCGCCCAGTTCGTGTCCCAGCTCTACGAGACCCTGACGGCCGTGGACAGCGACCTGCAGATCCGGCCGGCGCTCGCAGCCTCGTGGACGGTCGCGGACGGTGGGACCAGGGTCACCTTCACCCTGCGGCCCAACCTGACGTTCTCCGACGGATCGCCGCTCACCGCCAGGGACGTCGTCCACAGCTGGCGCCGGCTGTTCGATCCCGAGAGCCCGTCGCCGCTCGCCTCGCTGATCGCCGATGTCAAGGGCGCCCGCGACCTGCTGACCGGGTCCAGCTCGGACACCTCGACCCTCGGCGTCAGCGCGCCCGATGCCGCCACGGTCGTCGTCGACCTCGAACGGGGTGGGGGAGACCTGCCCGCGATCGTCTCGGGCGCACCGTTCGCCGTGGTCCCGGCGTCCGTGGGGAGCCAGGAGATCACGCCCGATCCCGGCACCCTGGTCGGCAGCGGCGCCTACACGCTCGAGCGCGTCGATCCGACGGCATGGACCCTGGCCGCCAACCCGGACTACTGGGCCGGCCAGCCCAAGATCGCGACGGTGAAGATGGTCACGACGCTCAACGGCGCAAGCCCCGTGGACGAGTTCGTGGCCGGCAATCTCGACATCACCCAGGTGGGCTGGATCGATGCCGGCTGGATCGCCTACGACAAGGATCTCGGGCCATCGCTGCGCACCGACCCGTCCCTCTCGGTGACCTACTACGGCTTCGACGCCACCCGCGCCCCCTTCAACGACGTCCGCGTCCGCCAGGCGTTCGCCCAGGCCGTGGACTGGCGCCGGCTCGCCAGCCTCGACGAGCCGGGCTCCTCGATCGCCGCCACGTCCATGGTCCCCAAGGGGATCCCGGGCACCCCCGAGGGCGACTTCCTGCCGCCGTACGACCCGGCCGCTGCCAGGGCCCTGCTCGCGGACGCCGGCTTCCCCGGCGGGGCAGGACTTGCCCCCGTCACCTTCATCACCAACGGCGGCGGCTACGACGGCGGGATCGTCGCGATGCTCCAGGAGAACCTGGGCGTCAGGATCGACTACGCGACGATGGACTTCGGCACCTTCCAGGGCCGCCTTGCGACCGATCCGCCCCAGATCTGGAGCCTCTCCTGGGTCGCGGACTTCCCCGGCCCCAACGACTTCCTGGGCGTCCTGCTGGGCACCGGGTCCACGGCCAACGAGGGCGGCTGGTCCAACGCCGACTTCGACGCAGCCGTGGCAACGGCGACCTCCGCTTCGGCCGCCGCCGAAGCGACCGCGGCCTACCGGGCGGCGCTCGAGATCGTGAAGGAGCAGGCGCCCGTCGTCCCGGTCGCCTACGGCACCTCGTACTCGCTGGTCCGCACCGGGCTGGCCGGCGCATCCGAGAACGGCACCGGCATCATCCGGTTCGCCGGTCTGGCCTGGGGCGGCAACTGATGGCCCGCCTGCCGCGGGTCCTGCCCGCCATCCTCCTGGCCATCGCCGCGCTGCTGCCTGCCGCGGCCCCTGCCGCCGCTGCGGACGCAACGTTCGGCACCCCCACCGCAGACGTCACCTACGGCACCTCCATCGTCTTCAGCGTCCCGTTCACGGCCGCCGGCACGCCCACGCGGGTCGAGCTGCGGCTCGAGTTCCCGGGCTCGATCGGGCCGTTCATCACCGAGATCGACCCCCCGGCACCCGGGGCGCGCTCCATCTCCCACACGCTCGACACCAGCGGTGACGGGCATATCGTCCCCAACACGACCTTCACGGCGACCTGGGCCGCCTACCTGCCGGGCGCCGCGGAGCCGGTCACCAGCAGCAGCGAGACCATCCACTACCAGGACACGACCCACACCTGGCAGAAGGCCCAGGGCAAGCTCGTGACCCTCTACTGGTACGAGGGGCCGGAGTCGTTCGCGCGCAAGGCGCTCAAGATCGGCGAGGACGCCGTCGCGGAGACCTCGAAGCTGCTGGGCGTCAACGAGACCAGGCCGATCGACTTCTACGTCTACGGCGACGAGACCTCGTTCCGGGAGGCCATGGGGCCTGGCACCCGCGAGAACGTGGGCGGCCGCTCGTACGCCGACATCCGGACGATGTTCGCCCTGCTCACGCCATCGGAGATCGACAGCTCCTGGGTGGGGATCGTGATCCCGCACGAGTTGACCCACCTCGTCTTCGACAGCGCCGTGAGCAACCCGTACCGGTTCCCGCCGCGCTGGCTCAACGAGGGCCTCGCGACGTATCTGTCCGCCGGGTACACGGGCGAGGACCGCATCACCATCGAGTCGGCCGACCGCTCCGGCGACCTGCTGCCCCTGACCGCGATGGGCGGCCAGTTCCCCACGGA
>JBAXFC010000011.1:0-19790 GCA_037140135.1 Chloroflexota bacterium | reverse complement strand
CGGTACCAGCGCACCCTTGCGCCGATCCCGAGCCACACAGCAAGCCCGTAGTAGCGATCACTTTCGAAGTAGAGATCGCCATTTGGCAGCGGGATCAACGGCATTGATGCCGAGTCGAAGTAGCGTCCGTAGGTGGACAGCGGAGAGAAAGAGACCTCGGAGGGGGCCACCCCATCGGCCGACGAAGAGCCGCCGCCGAGCTTGGTCGTGATGATGCCGTCGGGCACGGTGACGTCCACCGAGCGGATGCGGTCATAGTCCCAGATGAGGAGATGGCCGGAGTAGTCGAGGGCGATCTTCATCGGGTACTTCACGCTGGCGGCCGACGCCGGGCCGCCGTCGCCGGCACTGGAGGTCGCCGCCGAGTTCAGCGCGAGGAATACCCGCTGCACGCCGTCCGCCGGGTCGACGACCAAGATGCCGCGTTTGAGATCCCGAAAGTAGACCTTGCCCGAGTCGGTCACCACAAAGGTGTTCGGATCGGCCTCGGCAGACGAAGCCGTCTGATTGAGGAACAGCGCCGAGGACGCCGTGCCGCCGGTGCCCAGGGTCAGCTTGCCGCCGCCGACGTAAGTGGTGCCGGCGTAGTCGTTGGTGCCGGTGATCTTGACGTCGTACCCGATGACCGGAGCGGCCTCCGCGAGGTCGAGCGCCTTGCCCTGCGGCAGACCTTCGACGATGTCCACGAGGACGACGTCCGCGAGGCCGGTCTGGGCGATCAGCTGGGCGGTGGTGGCGCCGACGTTGCCGGCGCCGATCACGGTCACCTTGCGGCGGGGTGCATGAGCCATGCGTTGCTCCTGTGTGGAGTGGCGGCGCGGGGTGGCGCCGGGGTGGCGGGATTGGCGCCATTCTAGCCCTCGGCAGGGGCCCATCCGTAGACGTCCCGCGCCGCTCCGGCCGTGATCTTGCCCTCCCGGAGATCGCGTTCCAGGGCGGCCCTGTCACGCTTGCGCGGGTCCCCCCAGCCGCCTCCGCCACCGGTCACGAGAACCAGCCGGTCGCCGGCCTCCACGTCGTAGCGGGCCTTGGTGATCGGGATCCGGGAGCCGTCGCGCCGGACCAGCGTGACGGACGCGGAGCGACCCTGGGCACCGCCCTGGGCACCCCAGGCGCCGAACGCGGCCTTGGTCTGCTCGCTGTAGGCCACCATGTCGCATGCGGCGAGGAACTCGTACTCGCGGCGCATGGCGAGGCCGCCGCGGTGCAGGCCGGCCCCGCCGGAATCGGCGACGAGCTCCGTGCCCACGACACGCACCGGGTACTGGAGCTCGCAGATCTCGGCCGGCAGGATGCCCACGTTGCCCAGGTAGGCGTCCACCGCGTCGAGCCCGTCGCCACTCTCGTGGCCACCCATGCCGCCGCCGAGGTCGTCCTGCGGGACCGTGACCTCCCCGGTGAGGGGGCTGGGGCCCGATGCGGCGAAGGAGGAGAAGCCCACGAAGCCGCCGGCGGCCGCGCCGACGGGGTAGACCTGCGCGAAGGCCCGCATCAGCGTGTCGGTGATGCGCAGCGCGGCGAGGTGGCGAAGCGAGAGCGCCGCTGGGTAGCGCGGGTTGACCAGGGTCCCCTCAGGCAGGATCGCCGTGATCGGCCGGTTGCAGCCGCCGTTCTGGGTCCCGTCGGCATCGAAGACCGCCTTGACTGCGAACAGGACGCCCGCCATCACCGCGGTCCGGGAGCAGTTCATCCCGCCGCGCATCTGGGGGTCGGTGCCGGTGAAGTCCACGGTCACCGAGTCACCGTGGACCTCCACGGCCACCGCGATCCGCACGGGCTCGTCCCCCACCCCGTCGGTGTCGAGGAAGCCCTCCGCCTCGCCCCGGCCGTCCGCGTGGTCGCGGATCGAGGCGCGGACCCGGCGCTCGGTCCGGTCCATCAGCTCGGTCATGGTGGCGAGGAGCGCCCCGGTGCCGTAGCGGGCGGCGAGCGCCCCGACGCGGGCGGCCCCGAGCTTGACCGCGGCCATCTGCGCCCGCAGGTCGCCCAGGGTTGCCCGCGGGTCGCGGATGTTGGCCTCGATGTACTTGAACAGGGGCTCCACGGGCCTGCCCGCCTCGACGAGGCGGATGTTCGGGAACCGCAGGCCCTCCTCGTAGATGGAGCGGTTGGCGAAGCCCTCGGTGCCCGGGTTCGTGCCGCCGATGTCCGCGTGGTGGGCGAGGGAGCCTGCCCAGGCCACGTGCCGCCCGTCCACGAAGACCGGCGCGAAGATGTGGATGTCGGGGGTGTGGGTGCCGCCCCGGTACGGGTCGTTGGCGATGAAGATGTCGCCCTCGCGGATGCCGGCCGGGTCGTTGTCGGCGACCAGGTGCGCGAGCGCGATGGACATGGCGCCCAGGAGTGCCGGGATCCCCTCGGCCTGGGCCACGATCTCGCCCGCGGTCGTGAGCACCGCGCACGAGTAGTCGAGCATCTCGCGGATGATGGGGCTGTAGGAGGAACGGCGGAGCGCCTCCCCCATCTCCTCGGCGGTGGCCACGAGGGCCGTGCCGATGACCGTGACGGTGACCGGGTCCGGCAGGTGAACTGGGCTGGTCATGCCCGCGCTCATCGGGCGGCCGCCACGATGAGGCTGCCGGACGGGACCACGCGGGCCGCCCACCCGGGCGGGATGAGGGTGGTGGTGTCGAGCTGCTCCACGATCGCGGGGCCGGCCAGGGACTCGCCCCCATGCAGGGTGCCACGCTGGACGATGGTGGCGGCCACGCGCGCCTCCTGGCCGGCGAACCGTACCTCGCGCGATTCGCGCTCACGGTGGGGCCCAGCCACGGTTGGCGCGAAGACGGTCCGCTCGAACCGGCCCACGGCCGTGATCCGGGCGGTGACCACCTCGACGGATTCGGCCGGGGCAGCGTGCCCGTACAGGCGCTCGTGCTGGGCATGGAAACGGGCGGCCACGTCCGCGAGCGGCTCGTCGCGGCGGCACGCGACGCTGAGCGACCACTCCTGGCCGATGTAGCGGATGTCGATCGCCGCCGAGAGCGAGCGCCGCGGCTCGTCCACGCCGTCCTCGTCGAGGCACAGCTCCGCCTCGGCGACGAGATCGTCGAAGACGCGGGCCAGGCGCGCAGGGTCGGCACCGGCCACCGGCATCAGCACCGGTGCCGCGAGGTCGTGGCGCAGGTCCGCTGCGAGCAGGCCCTGTGCCGAGAGGAGCCCCGGGCTGGGCGGGACGAGGCAGCTCGCCATCGAGAGCTCGTCAGCGAGGCCGACCGCGTGGAGGGCGCCGGCGCCGCCCGCCGCCACCAGCGAGTAGCCGCGCAGGTCGTCACCGTGGCGGGCCGCGGCGCGGCGCATGGCGCGGGCCATGTTGGCGTCCGTGATGGCCAGGATCCCCAGCGCCATCTCCTCGCGCCCCAGGCCGAACCGGTGGCCAAGCCGCTCCACCGCGCGGTTCGCGGCATCGAGGTCGAGCGACTTGGCGCCGCCGAGGAAGCGGTCCGGATGGAGGTGTCCGAGGACGAGGTGGGCGTCGGTGGTGGTGGGCTCGGTCCCGCCCATGCCGTAGCAGGCGGGGCCCGGATCGGCACCGGCGCTCTGCGGCCCGACGTGCAGGGTGCCACCGGCGTCCACCCACGCGATGCTGCCGCCGCCGGCGCCGATCGCCTCCACCTCGAGGCTCGCCACCTGGAGCGGCATCCCGTTCTCGAGGCGCATGTCCGAGCGGGAGCGGATCAGGCCGTCGGTGACCACGCCGATGTCGGCGCTCGTGCCGCCCACGTCGAACGTGACCACGTCGCGGAGCCCGGCCGCCTCGGCCACACCGGCACCACCGAGCACGCCTGCCGCCGGACCCGAGAGGACGAGGCGATGGGCGCCCTCGCCCGTGGAGCGGCGCGCGGTGGCCACGCCGCCGTTGCTCTGCATCAGGAACAGCGAGGCGGCGGAACCGCGCTCCCGGATCCGGTCCCCGATCGCGCCGATGTAGCGGTCCAGCAGGGGGGCCAGCGCGGCGTTCACGGCGGTCGTGGCGAAGCGCGGGTGCTCGCGGATCTCGGCGGACACCGCGGACGAGCGCACGGCGTACAGCCCGGGCGCCCGCTCGTGGACGATCTCCTCGATGCGCCGCTCGTGCGCCGGGTGCAGGTAGCCGAAGTAGGCGGCGATCGCCACGGCCTCGACCCCATCGGCGACGAGGGCGTCCACCGCCGCGGCCACGGCCGGCTCGTCGAGGGGGATCAGCTCCACGCCGGTCACGGCGATCCGGCCGGCCACCTCGAGGCGGCGGTCCCGCGGGACGAGCGGCTGCTCCTTGACCTGGGTGAGCGAGTACATGTGCGGGCGCTGCTGGTTGCCGATCTCGAGGACGTCGCGCGCGCCCGAGGTGGTGATCATCCCGGTCCGCGCCCAGCGGCCCATGATCACCGCGTTCGTGGCCACGGTGGTGCCGTGGAGAACCGCGTCGATGTCCGACGGGGCGAGGCCCGACGCCGCAAGCAGGGCGTCGATCCCGTGGCCCATCGCGTCGGACGGCATCGCCGGCGTGGACGGGACCTTGGCCAGGGTGAGCGTCCCGGTCCCCTCGTCGGCGAGCACGCAGTCGGTGAACGTGCCCCCGGTGTCGATGGCGATGCGGCGCATCAGGCCCCGCCCAGCAGGCGGTGGGCCTCGCCGAGGAGGTCGAGGGCTTCGGCGTTGATGGCCGGGTCCAGACCCGCATACCAGCTGCGGGCGATGAAGTGGACGGGGACGCCCGCGGCCCGCTCGTAGGTGGCGATCCCCTCGGCGACCTGCTCGGGCGACCCCGCCAGGAGGTCGGCGCGGAGGGCGGCCTCTCGGTCGGCCGGGATCGGCGGGAGGTCACGGGGGACGACCGAGGAGCGGGCCGCCTCCATGTCCTCGTATTTCCAGGTCGTGTACCAGTGCGCGCGGCCGACGACGTCCCAGGCGTCGGGGCCGCGCCAGGCGAAGACCGGGCGGTGAATGGAGACCTCGAGCGCGTCGGGGTCACGGCCGGCGGACGCCGCCGCCTCGCGCGCCCAGCGCACCTGCTCCCCGAAGACGGCGGGGTCCGCCTCGGTGGCCATGAACCCGTCTGCGAGTCGGCCGGCCCGGCGGATCGCGGGCTCGGCCATCGCGCCGATCCAGAGCGGCGGGCCGCCGGGCTGCGCCGGGTGCGGGGTCACGTTGACGCCGGCGTACGAGAACACCTCGCCGTCGCCGCGCACCAGCCACGGCTCACTCCAGGCCTGGCGCAGGACCTCGATCGCGGCCTCCAGCCGCCGGACGCGGTCCCGGGTGGCCAGGCCGAGCGCCTCGAACTCCTCGGCCCGCCAGCCCAGGCCCAGGCCCAGAACGAGGCGGCCGCCGGAGATCAGGTCCACCGTCGCCGCGTCCTCCGCGGCGTGGAGCGGCTCGTACAGCGGCAGCAGGTAGAGCCCGGAACCGATCGTGATCCGCGATGTCCGGGCGGCGATCGCCGCGAGCACCGGCAGTTGCGCCGAGAGGTACGCGTCATCGACGAAGTGATGCTCGGACGTCCAGACGGAATCGAGGCCGAGCGCCTCGGCGCGGGCCGCGAGCTCGAGCGCCTCCGCGTACAGCGCCGCGTCCGGCCGCTCCTCGCCGGGGCCGCGCTGGCAGGAGAGCAGGCCGTACCCGAGCTTCACGATCAGCCTGCCCCGTCGAGGAACGCCGCGTACTCGACCCGCCGGTACTCGTGCTCGCAGGGCTGGCCGTCGGCAATCCACATCGTCTGGGACTCGAGGTCGAAGATCACCGAGGCGACGCTCATGTCCTGCTCGTATTCGGGCAGCGACGGGTCGGGATGACAGCAGATCCCGATCGGGTGGTTGGCATGGTCGCGCAGGAGCCCCTGGAGCATGGCCGGATGCACGGCGCCCGCCGCCCCACGCAGGAGCTGCGTCGCGCGCTGCTGGCGGAAGGGGCTGTCCGGCGAAGCCCAGCGGTAGACGTCCTTGAGGCCGGTCGGCGCGTTGTAGTGGTTGGCATGGACGAGCAGGTCCTGCTCGGGCCACGTGAGCCAGACCTGGCTGTGGTCGCCCGGCGCCGCTTCCACGTTGACCGCCATCCCCTCCCGGCTCGCGAGGAGGTAGTTCGCCGCCGACGAGCGCCGGTGGTGCAGGATCGCATCGAGCGCCATCGGCAGGTTTGGCTGGTCAAGGATGGCGCGCAGGATGACGTGGTACGGGAGGCCGGGCTCGCCGCGATCCCGGTCCGTGATCAGCGCGTTGGTCGCAAGGCCGATCCCGGCCGAGTTGATGCCGGCCTTCGCCAGCAGCCCCGCCTCCACCATCGTCACGTAGGAGGGGCCCTGGTCCTGGGTGGCCTCGAGCACGACCACCGTCTCGGTCATGTGCCGCTTCCAGTCCCAGTTCTCGCCGATCAGCACGTGCCGGCTGGCGCTTGCCCCGGGCAGGACCGCGAAGGAGGTGCACTCCGATGCGGCCTTGCGGGCGACGGCCGCGAACATGACCTCGGTGCGGACGTTGATCGCGAGGATGTCATCGAAGACGAGCCCGGCGCCCTCGGCGATGCCGGCCATCTCCTCGAGGTAGCGGGGGTGGATGGCCTCGATCGCGGGCCGATAGGCCTGGGCGTGGGCGATGACCTGCTCCCAGTCCCAGCCGGCGTAATGGCCGAACACGGCGCGGTAGATCTCGATGCTGCGGCGGACCCGCGACCGCGCCTGTTCGCCGTACTGGCGGCCGCGCTCGCGCGGGGTGCCGCTGACGCGGATGTGCGGGAACTGGTCGGTCACAGCGTCGGTCTCCGCTACTCGGCCAGCAGGCCGCCGTCCACGACGATCGTGGTGCCGGTGAGGTAGGACGCCTCCGCGGAGGCGGCGAAGCAGATGACGGCAGCCACTTCGCCTGCCGTGCCCAGGCGCCGGAGCGGCACCGACGCATCGAGGTACGCGAGGCCGGCGATGGGGTCGTCCATCATCCGCAGCATCGGGGTGTCGATCACGCCGGGCGCCACGGCCACCACGCGGACCCCCTGGCCGGCCCATTCCGCGGCCATCTGGCGGGTGAGGTTGGAGACGCCGGCCTTCGAGGCGTTGTAGGCGCCGGACGGCTCGCCCGAGCTCCCCTCGTAGGCGGCGACGGAGCTGAGGTTGACGATGACGCCCGGGCCCATCCCGGCGCGGACGGCGGCCGTGGAGACCAGGAACGGACCCCGCAGGTTGATCGCCTGGACGTCGTCCCACGCCTCGGGCGTCGTCTCGAGCAGGGAGCGCACGAGATAGACGCCGGCGGCGTTCACGAGGGTGTCGGGCGGGCCACCGAGCGCGACCACGGCTGCGGCGACGGCGCCCTCGACCGAGGCGGGATCCCGGACATCGACGGCGATCCGGATGACCCCGGGCAGGTGGGTCCGCCCGGCCCAGTCCAGGTCCAATCCCGCGACCGCGGCCCCCTCGGCGACCAGTCGTCCCGCCACCGCGGCCCCGATCCCCGACGCCGCACCGGTCACGATGGCGTGCCGGCCCGCGAACCGGCCCGGGATCACGGAGGCACCCGCGGTCGCGCTCATCGCCGCAGGATCCCGCCGTTGACCGAGATGGTCTGGCCCGTGATGTAGGAGGCGTCGTCGGAGGCGAGGAACGCCACGACGGCCCCGATGTCGGTCCCGGTCCCGTGGCGCCCCAGCGGCACGTCGGCGCGCGCCGCAGCCACCTCCTCCTCGAAGGTCCGGCCGGAGCGGGACGCCCGGTACCTGAGCTCCTCCCAGTGCATCCCGGTGGCCATGTTCCCGGGCGCGATCGTGTTCACGCGAATTCCGTCCGGCGCCAGCTCGAGCGCCAATGACCGCCCCAGCGCCTCGACCCCGGCCTTGGACGCGCTGTAGGCGCCGCCGCCGGCCACCGGGTCCTGGCCGAACATCGAGCCCAGCAGGACGATGACACCGCTCCCCTGCCGGCGCATCGCGCGCGCCGCAGAGCGTGCCGTCAGGAACGCCCCGCGCAGGTTGACGGCCATGACCCGGTCCCAGGCATCGACATCGATGTCCACCACGTCGTCGGAGGGGCCGCCGATGCCGGCGTTGGCCACCAGGAGGTCCAGGCTCCCGAACGCGTCGAGGACGGCGGTCAGGGCGTCGCCCACCGCGTCGGCCTCGGCCACGTCCACCACCATCGGGACGAGGCGCCCGCCGGGCAGCCCGTTCGTCGCGGCCAGGCGAGCGGCGGTCACCTCAACGGCGGGGTTGATGTCGAGCAACGCCACGGCCCAGCCGTCCTCGGCCAGCCTGGCTGCAACGCCCTCCCCCAATCCCGCGGCTGCACCCGTGACGACGGCGACGCGCGGCCGATCGTCCCCCGTCCGAGCCGTCACGGCAGGACGCTGTCCGCGTGGGCCGCGATCTCCGCGCAGGTCGCCACCCACATGTCGGGGGCCGCGACCGCGCGCGCGAGCATCCGGTCCAGCAGGGGAAGGCGCGACGGCCGGCCGATGATCTGGGGGTGCATGGTCAGGATGTAGGCGCCGCCGAGCCGCCGGTAGCCCTCGAACTCCTCGGTCCAGATCGGCTCCACCTCGGCCACCGAACGGATCGTCTTGGTCCAGTCGGCGCCGGAGAACCAGAAGTGGGGTGCGTCGTCGAGGATCCACTGGACACACAGCTCGATCACGCGCCGCCCGGGGTGGCGGTACGGGACCAGGTCATCCATGAACTGGCTCGCATACCGGATGCCACGCGCCTCGCAGAGATCAAGGCTCACCGGGCTCACATCCCAGGACGGCGAGCGGTAGCCGGCGACGGTGGCGCCGGTGGAGCGGAGCAGCGCGAGCGCGCGATCAAGCTCGGCCGCCTCCTCGTCCGGCGTCAGCGCCGTGGGCGAGGTGTGCGTGTAGCCGTGGACGCCAAGCTCGTGGCCCCCGGCGACCACCGCCTCCACCGCCGCCCGGTGGCGCTCAACGTTGATGCCGGGCACGAAGAACGTGGCCTTGACCCCGTGCTTCGCGAGCAGCCCGAGGATCAGCGGGACGGCGACCTTGGGCCCGTACGTCCCCTGGGAGAGCAGGCCGGGCTTGGCGGCATTGGCCGGGTTCTCACCTTCCCAGACCGCCTCGGCGTCGAGGTCGAACGTGAACGCCGCGGCCGACGTGTGGCCACCGGGCCAGGCGAACCTCATCGTTCCTCGTCCCTGCCGGTGGTCGGCGCGAACGGATCCCCGGCCGGATGCTGCGCGGTCTCGAGCTCGGTCCCGGCAACGGATCCCGGGGCCGCCACGGCCTCGGTCGGATCGTCGGCCCCGACCGCCGTCCCGCCGTCGGGCACTGCGGCTTCCCCGTCCGCGGCTGCCTCCGCGGGCCGGTCCCCCTCCGAGATCCAGCGGGAGAGGGCGGAGCGCGCGCGGGCGAAGCCGCCCACGAGGCCGTCCGGCATGGCCACGATGATCACCAGCAGGATCACGCCCAGGACGATCAGCCGCAGCTGCTCGGTGGACTTGAGCACCTCCAGCAGGCCCGACAGGACCAGGGTCCCCACGAGGGGTCCCGAGAACGTGCCCATGCCGCCGATCACGATCATCGCGAGCAGGTTCGTGGACAGCGCCAGGCCCATGATCTGGGGCTGGATGATCGAGAGGTACGAGGCGTAGAACGCGCCCGCGATGCCGGTCAGGAACGACGAGATCCCGAACACCAGCAGCTGGTACTTGAACGGGTCGATGCCCCGGCCCACCGCGTAGCGCGGGTTCTCGCGCAGCGAGGCGAAGGCCATGCCGATCGGCGAGTACATGATCCGCCAGACGACCAGGCTCGAGATCGTGAGCAGCGCGAGCCCGAGCAGGTAGTAGGGCACCTCGCCGGCTGACTTGTCGAAGAAGCCCGGGATGCCACCGAGGCCGAAGGCGCCACCGGTGATGCCGTTCTTGTCGTCGGCCACGATCAGCAGGCGCACGACCTCGTTGAAGGCGAACGTGAGCAGCGCGACGTAGATGCCGGTCACCCGGAACGCCGGGATGCCCAGCAGGATGCCGACCACCATGGCCACCAGGCCGCCGAACAGCATCCCGAGCCAGGGCGACATCCCCAGGTGGGTGCACAGCAGGCCCGACGTGTAGCCGCCGATGGCGAAGATCGCGATCTGGGCGAAGGACCAGATGCCCGACACGCCGAGCACCAGGTTCCAGGCCATGTTGACCACGCCGTACGCGCAGGCGATGACCAGCACGTGGAGCCAGTAGTTGTTGAAGGCGAGCGGCGGCAGGATGGCTGCCACCAGGAGCGCGATCGCGGCCGCGGGGATGTTGGGCCGGGCCCAGCCGAGGCCGATCCGCAGCGGCAGGCGGCCGGCGGAAGCGTCGGAGGCGGGGTCAGGGGCGCCCTGGGCCGGGGTGCCGGCGGCGTTCGTCGTGACGCTCACAGCCGCTGCTCCTGGGAGAGGCCGAACAGGCCGTTGGGCCGGATCGTGAGGGTCACGAAGACCACCGCGAACAGCGCCGGCAGGGCGAACTTGGCACCGAGATAGGTGGACGCCATCTCCTCCACGAGGCCGATCAGGAAGGCCGCCACGATCGTGCCGCGCACCGATCCCATGCCGCCGAAGATGGCCACGATGATGGCCTTGAGCAGCGGCAGGTCGCCGGCGTTGGGGGACACGAAGTAGAGCGGCGCGAGGAGCACGCCCGCGACCGCGGCGAGGCCCGCGGAGATGCCCATCGTCATCGCGTAGATCAGGCGGGCGTTGACGCCCATGAGCTTGGCGGCATCGAGGTTCTGGGCCACGGCGACCACCGCGAGGCCATGTCGCGACCGGGTCAGGAACAGCTGCAGGGCCACCAGGACGAGGATCGCGACCGCGGTCATCAGGACCTGGTTCCAGGTCACCGTGATCTGGAACGGGAGCGGGATGCTGCCGGGCACGATCGGGTCCACCGGCTTGTTGCGGGCGCCGAACACGACCAGCATCACGTTCTGGATGATCATCGAGACCGCGAGCGTGGAGATGAAGCCCACCATCTCGAACTCGCGATGGCCGATGAGGGGCGCCACCGCGAGGCGGTAGATGAGCACGCCCAGGGCGAAGGCGACCACGAATGCCCCGACGGTGCCCACGATGACCGGCAGGCCGAGGACCGTGGACATGCCCCAGACCACGAAGCCGCCGATCATGACCAGCGTGCCGTGGGCCATGTTGAGCGTCCGCAGGGCGCCGTAGATGAGCGTCAGGCCGACGGTCATGACCGCGTAGATCGAGCCGACCGTGAGGCCGGACACGACCGCCTGGAGGAAGGATTCGAGCACGGCTAGACCCCCAGGTACGTGGACATGAGGGCCGGATCGTCGAGCAGCGCGCTGACCGGACCGTCGCGGACGATGCGCCCCGACTCCAGGAGGTAGACGTGGTCGGCCATGTCGGTCACGTGGCTGAAGTTCTCCTCGATCAGGAGGACGGTGAGGCCCCGCTCGCGGATCTCGCGCAGCTTGCCGTAGACCTCGTCCACCAGCACGGGCGCGAGGCCCAGGGAGGGCTCGTCGATCATCAGCAGCTTCGCGTCCGCCATCAGGCCACGGCCGAGGGCGAGCATCCGGCGCTCGCCGCCGGACAGCGTCCGGGCGTGCTGCCTGCGGCGCTCGCCGAGGCGCGGGAAGAGCTCGATCACGCTGCCGAGGCGGGCGCCGCGCTGTTTCCAGGCACCCGCGGTGTAGGCACCCATCATCAGGTTCTCCTCGACGGTCATGTCCGGGAAGAGGAGGTCGCCCTGGGGGATGTGGACGATGCCGGCACGCACGAGCGCCTGCGGCGGCTGGCCGGTCACGTCCTGGCCATCCCAGTGGACGCTGCCGGTGCGGGCGACCAGCAGGCCGCTGATGGCGCGCAGGAGCGTGGACTTGCCGTGACCGTTGGGGCCGATCACCACGACGAGCTTGCCGTCGGGGACGGTGATGGAGACATCGTGGAGGACGGTGGACGGGCCGTAGCCCGTGGAGAGGCCGCGGGTCTCGAGCATCAGACGATCCCCTCCACGCCGGCCTCGATGGCCTGGTCGGCCCCGAGCGCTGTGCCGTCCACCTTGACACCCGCCATCTCGGCCACGGCCGTGGACTCCGTGCCCAGGTAGACGCGGACCACCTCGGCGTCGGTGGCCACCTCGGCAGGCGACCCCTCGTAGAGCTTGGCCCCGTGGTTCATGATCATCACCCGATCCGAGAGGGCCATCAGGGCGGTCATCACGTGCTCGATCAGGAGCACGGTCACACCCGTGTCCCGGATCCTCCGGATGAGCTCCACGATCGCGGTGATCTCGGTGGTGTTGAGGCCGCCGACCGGCTCGTCGAACAGCATCAGCCGCGGCTCGGTGGCCAGCGCCGAGGCGATCATCAGGCGCTTGGTGTCGAAGACCGACAGCCGGCCGGCATTCTCGGCCTCGTGGTCGCCGAGACCGACGAAGTCGAGGGCGGCCCGGGCGCGGTCCACGATGGACGGCGCAAAGCCGAGGGTGGAGAACAGCCGGGGCCGGTGCCCGAACTCCGCGCCCACCACCGCGTTGGCGAGGACCGTCTGGCCCGGGAAGACGGCGGGGATCTGGTAGGTCCGGGCGAGTCCGTGCTGGACGATTGCGTGGGCGGGAAGACGCTCGATGCGCCGTCCTTCCAGGCTCACCTCGCCCGTCGTCGCCCGGACGTGGCCGGAGATGACGTCGAACAGGGTGGTCTTGCCGGCCCCGTTGGGGCCGGCAATCCCGAAGATCTGGCCGCGCTCGACCGAGAACGTGAGGTCACGGACGGCCGCGAGGCCACCGTAGTGCTTCGAGAGGTCCCTGACCTCCAGGAGCATGTCCGTCATGGGGCTGGTCCGTCCCTCGGTCGTGCGCTGCCCTGCTAGATCACTTCTTGAGCCAGGGCGGGAGCTGGAAGTCGCCGCCGATGTACGGGAAGGGATCGATGAGCACCTGGTCCTTGCCCTGGATCTGGTAGGTCAGGTGGGGCATGCCGACGCCCGGGTCGCTCACGTCATCCGGGTACGGGCGGACGCTGTTGTCCTTCTTGTTCCAGGCGTAGCCGCCCGAGACACCGCGGAAGACGTTGTTGTTGAGGACGTAGTCGCGGACCGCCGCGAAGTTGTACGCGTCGCCGCCGGACATGGCCACGGCCTGCGCCCAGAGCCGGACGAGGTCGTACTGGCCGCCCGCCTGCGAGAGACCGGCCTTGGCGTTGAACTTCTTCTCGTACCGGGCCAGGAAGTCCTTCCCGATCTCGTCGGGCAGCGTGCCGATCGTCGTGGACCAGATCACGCCGCTGGCGGCGTCGCCTGCGAGGTCGAGGTACTCCGGCACCGACGGGCCGTACTGCTGGTAGACCAGCGACGGGGTCGGGTTGGGCACGAACTGCTTCATGAATGCGGCAAGGTCGGCCGGGATGTAGTCCGTGTTGAAGATGAGCCCCGGCGGGGTGGCCCGGATCTTGGTCAGGGTGGGGCCCCATTCGACGGTGCCCGACGTGACCTGCTCGAGCATCGTGATCTCCCAGCCCAGGCCCTTCATGGCCTCCTGGAACTGGTTGGCGATGTTGATGGAGTACGGGTCGTCGGAGGTGATGATCGCCACCGACTTGGCCGACGGCGTCCATGCGCCGGAGTCCACGAGCTTGGTCACGAGCGGCGCGAAGCCCCTGCCGTACCAGACCTCCGTGGGGTCGCCCTCGAAGACCATCCCGAACTTGGCGTAGTTGTCCCGGACGACCTTGACGTTGGCGTCGAGGGTGTTGAGGTGGAAGAGGGGCACACCGGTGCGGGCGTTGACCTCGAACTCCACCGAGCTGGTCGAGGTGTAGCCGGCGAAGATCGCGGCCACCTTCTCGGACTCCGCGAGGCGCTGGAAGCCGTTGACGAAGGCATCGTTCGTGAACTCGCCAACGTCCGCCGTGACGAGCTCGAGCAACTTGCCGCCGATGCCGCCGCGCGCGTTGATCTCCTCGATCGCGAGCTGCTGGCCGCGGACCATCTCGTTGCCGTCGCCCGAGTAGGAGCCCGTGATCGGACTGGCGGAGCCGATCTTGATCGTGCCGCCCTTGCCGCCCGAGCTGCTCCCGCCACCCAGGCCACCGCCGATGGCGAACCCGCCTGCCGCGCCGACCGCGAGTCCGGCCACGCCGGCTCCCGCAACCTGCACGAACTCGCGGCGGCTCATCCCGCCGGACTTCTGCTGCGTCATCCCTCTCCTCCGGTGGCTGGGCGAGGGCATCGCTGCCCGCGCGGTACGTGGCGGACCATGGCCGAGTCTCGGACGCGCCCCCTCCGGGCATCGCGAGGCCGCGAGTGTACCGTTCGGCACAGCCCGGGTGGGCGGCGTTCCGCGGAGCGGGCGTTTGCCTCGGGTGGCGGCAGGGAGGGTCGGCGAGACCCAGGGCCGTGCGTGCGGCGCACCGCGAGCGTATCGGGCCGATCCGCGGCCCTTGTTGCACCCTGGCCTTGGGTGGCACGCACAGCACGCCGCCGCCTGCCGAAATCGAAGCGGCCCCGGGGCGAGCCCGGGGCTGTCAGCGTGCCGGTGGAGGGGGTCAGTCCACCAGCAGGTCCGCGTCGAGGCGGATCGGGCCCGCGTTGCGCACGGCCTCCGACACGCCGTCCGCGTACTTGGCGAAGTTGGCGTGGAACATCGCCGCGATCTTGCGGGCCGCCTCGTCGTAGGCGTCCGTGTCGGGCCAGGTGGTGCGTGGGAAGAGGACCCCGTCCGGCACGCCCGGGACGTGCGTGGGCACCGCGACGTTGAAGATCGGGTCCACCACGAACTCGGCGTTGTCGAGCTCGCCGTTGATGGCGGCCCGGGCCATGTTCCGGGTGTGGGTGATGTTCATGCGGCTGCCAACGCCGTACGGGCCGCCCGTCCAGCCGGTGTTGATGAGCCAGACCGGGACGTCGTACGTGTCCAGGCGCTCCATGAGCATGTGCGCGTACTCGCCCGGGTGGCGCGGCAGGAACGGTGCCCCGAAGCCGGCGGAGAAGGTCGCGGAGGGCTCTTTGACGCCGATCTCGGTGCCGGCGAGCTTGGCGGTGTACCCGCTGATGAAGTGGTACGCGGCCTGCTCGCGGGTGAGCTTGCTGATCGGCGGCAGCACCCCGAACGCGTCGGCCGTGAGGAAGACCACGTTCTTGGGACCGGGGCCCACACCCGTGGGATCGGCGTTGCCGATGAAGTGGAGCGGGTACGCGGCGCGGGTGTTCTCGGTGTAGCGCTCGGAGTCGAGGTCGAGATCGCGCGTGCCCTCGGTGAAGTCCGTGTTCTCGAGGATCGTCCCGAAGCGCTTCGTGGTGGCGAAGATGTCCGGCTCGTACATCGCCGAGAGGCGGATCGTCTTGGCGTAGCAGCCACCCTCGAAGTTGAAGGTGTACCCCTCGCCCCAGCCGTGCTCGTCGTCGCCGATGAGGCTGCGCAGCGGATCGGCGGACAGCGTGGTCTTGCCGGTGCCGGAAAGCCCGAAGAAGATGCAGGCGTCGCCCGCCTCGCCCACGTTGATCGAGGAGTGCATGGGCAGCACGCCCTCGTCGGGCATGAGGTAGTTCATGACCGTGAACGCGGACTTCTTGATCTCACCGGCGTACATCGTGCCCACGATGATGATCTCCATCCGCTGGAGGTGGAGCATGATCGCGGTGCCGGAGCGGGTGCCCTCGGTCGCAGGGTCGGCCTGGAACGACGGCACGTCGATGATCGTGAAGTTGGGCACGAACGACGCGAGGTCCTCGCGCGCCGGCCGGCGGAACAGGTTGCGCGCGAAGATGCTGGCCCACGCGGTCTCGGTGTAGACGCGCAGGGATCGGCGGTGCTGCTCGTGCGCGCCGATGTACATGTCCTGCGCGTAGAGCTGCCTGTCGGCGACATAGTCCATCAGCCGCGCGCGAAGCCGGTCGTAGTGCTCCTCGCTGATCTCGTGGTTGACCTCGCCCCACCAGACCTTGTCCTGGCTCCAGGGCTCGCGGACGACGAACTTGTCCTTGGGCGAGCGGCCGGTGTGCTGGCCCGTGCGGACCACGAGGGGGCCCTCGGCGGCGATCGTGCCCTCGCCCGCGCGGACGGCGTGCTCGTAGAGCTCGGCGACGGGGAGGTTGGCGATCACGCTGCCGCCGATCCGGGCGGTTGGTGCGGAGTTGGCGGTCACGGGCGGCACCTCGACGACAGGCGGACGCGAGCGTCCGCGATGGGCGGGTGACCGGCCGCGCGTGACGGATCGACGGGGACCCGGGAGTCGGCTTTCGCAGTCAGAGGAAAGGTTGCGACTTGGTTTCGGGCATTGTAGCCCGTCGCCCGGAGGGCGCAATCGGGGAGCCCGGCGTCTCAGCCGCCGAACCACCAGTCGGCGAGGGTGCCCTTCCACGGCGGCGTGGCAACCGGCGACAGATCGGTGTCCAGGATCACGCGCGTCCCGTCCGGCGTCAGGCCGACCAGGAACCGGACGGTGGTCACCGGATCCTTGAGCTGCGGCATCTCCGCCTGGGCCTCGTCCGACCTGATCCTGGCGACGACGAGCGGCTTCTGCCCGAACACCATGACGCCCTGCTCGATGGTCATCGGCCAGAACTCCACCTGCATCGATGCGATGGCCGAGCGCACGGCGGCGGGCGGCGGCGAGGGCTCCAGGTACACCCAATAGGTCGTCATGCCGGCGTAGGTGAAGGGATCCCGGAAATCGCCGTGGGCAGTCGCAAGCCCGTCCTCGAGGCCGACCGCCTCGGGCTGGACGCCGATTGGAGCCACGTCCGCGGTCCAGTTCCCGGCGTCCGCCGGCGCCGACGAGACGAGCAGGAGGAGGCCGATGACCGGCAGGAAGATGGCCGCGAGGACGGCTGCTGCCTTGTACCGGAGACGGAACGCCGGACGCTCGGGCGCGCGGACCGCGGAGATCGCGAACACCACCGGCACGAACGGGAGGCCGACGGCCGTCACGATGTCCAGCTGGCTTCCGATGACCAGCCACAGGACAAGGGATCCGACCACGAGCCCGACCGCTGCCACCGGCCGGCGGATGGACCGGACGGTGGCGGCGGAGGCCTTGGCCACCCAGACCGGCAGCACATGGCCCACCCACGCAGCGCCGAGGTACAGCGGCAGGAGTCCGACGAGGCTGACGACCGGCCCGGTCGGCGATCCGGTCCACTCGCGCCCGAACAGGGGCGCCACGACCAGCACGACGAGCATCAGCGGGATGTACGCGAGGAGCCCCGCCAGGAGGTAGACGAACCAGGCGCGCAGACCCTCGAGAACGAAGCCCTTCACCCCGCCGCCCGCCGCAGCGAGCAGGCGCCGCCGGTTCCACTCCGTCCGCGACAGCTCGCGGCCCAGCCGCGTCGGGTCCCCGAGACGCGCCGTCGCGCGCCGCTCGGCGTCCAACGCGGTCAAGCCCTCGGCGCGCAGGCCCTCGATGGTGTCGTCGAGATGGCCCGCCAGCTCATCGAGCACATCGCGGGCATCGGGCTCCACGAGATCCAGGCGTGCCGCGACGGCTGCGAGAAAGGCATCGCGATCGAGCGGCTCAGGCACCGGTCAGCCCCGGCTCCGGCCGCACCGCCGCCACGCCCTGGACGGCGACCGTGAACGCGTTCCACTCCTGCTCGAGCGCCGCGAGCCTCGTCAGCCCGCCGGACGTGATGCTGTACCAGCGCCGGCGCGGTCCCCGCTCCCCATCCCGCCAGACGGCCACCAGCGCGCCGTCGGCCTCGAGCCTGTGGAGCGTGGGATACAGCGAGCCCTCGGACGGCGCGAACGCGCCATCGGATCGTTCGCGGATGTGCTGCGCGACCTGGTAGCCGTACTGCTCGCCCTCCCGCAGGACGGCGAGGACGAGGTACACCATCGCTCCCTTGAACAGCTCGGAGCGGATCGGGTCGCGGCCCACGGGTCCCCCTCGGTGCGTACATCGGACTTCGATGCACCGCATCCTGTGCCGCCGGACGGCCGGCGTCAAGGTCCCCGAAGGCTGCTCCCCGCAACCGTGGGGCGACAAGCGCCGCCGCGCCGCGATAGGCTTCTGGCCCACAGCAGGAGCCATCGTGTCTGACGAACCTCGTCCCAGGTCCGTTGCCACCACAGCGGTGCCCTCCGGGCATCTCGCGGTGCTCGACGCGTCGCCCAACGCCATCGTCGCCGTCGGCACCGACGGCCTGATCTCCTATGCCAACCGCCAGGCCGACCACACGTTCGGCTATGACGAGGGCGGGCTCGTCGGCCTGCCGGTGGAGCTGCTGATCCCGGTCGGAGCGGCGGGTCCGCACCAGCGCCGGCGCGAGGTCTACTCCCGGCAGCCAACCCCGCGGGCGATGGGCACGGGCCTCGAGCTTGCCGGGCGGAAGCGCGATGGCCGCGAATTCCCCGTGGAGATCGGGCTGACCCCGGTCGAGACGCCCGACGGCCACATGATCTACGCGACGATCGTGGACATCACCGCCCGCAAGGCGCTCGAGGCGCAGCTGCTGCAGGCGCAGAAGCTCGAATCGATCGGGCGGCTGGCAGGCGGCATCGCCCACGACTTCAACAACATGCTGTTCGCGATCCGCGGCTACGCCGAGATGCTCGAGGACGACCTCGCGCCCGAGCACCGGGCCACCATCGACGCCGGGCTCGCGCATTCGTACGCCTCCGCGATCGGCGACGTGGTGGAGCGCGCGACGCTGCTGACCCGCCAGCTGCTCGCATTCGGGCGCCGCGGGCTCGCCCAGCCCAAGGTCCTCGACATCAACGAGTCGGCGTCGGCCATGGAGACGATGCTGGGCCGCCTGATCGGCGACGAGAACACGCTGGTCTTCGCGCTCGACGAGACCGCTGGGCGCATCCGCGTGGACCCGAGCCAGCTCGACCAGATCCTGCTCAACCTCGTGGTCAACGCACGTGACGCGATGCCCGACGGTGGGCGGATCACGATCGCCACCGGCAACGCGGAGTTCGACGCGCCGTACGCCATGGACCACTACGACGTGGAGGCCGGCTCCTACGTCATGGTCGCCGTGAGCGACACGGGCACGGGCATGGACAGCGAGACCCGCGCCCGCGTGTTCGAGCCGTTCTTCACGACCAAGGACCGCGGCAAGGGCACGGGCCTCGGGCTGGCCACGATCTACGGGATCGTCCGCCAGGCCGGCGGTCACGTCTGGGTCTACTCGGAGCCCGGCCGGGGCTCCACGTTCAAGATCTACTTCCCCCGCGAGGACGCTCCGGCGATGGCCGCTGTGCCTGCGGCGGACGAGCCGGGCCGGCGCGGCACGCTCCTCGTAGTCGAGGACGAGCCAACGGTGCGGGCGATGACGACCCAGATCCTCCAGCGGGCGGGCTGGGAGGTCGTCGCGGTGCCGAACGCCGGCGAGGCGCTGACCCTGGTGGACACCCGCCCGACCCGGTTCGACGCGATCGTGTCGGACGTCGTCATGCCGGGCATGTCCGGCATCGAGCTGGCCGGACGCGTGCTGGACCGGGATCCCCAGATGCGGATCGTCCTGCTCTCGGGCTACACGGCGGAGACGCTGGACCTGGCCAAGGCGGTGGAGCGTGGCGTCCGCTTCGTGCCCAAGCCGCTCTCGTCGCGGCAGCTGCTGGCCGAGCTGGAGCAGTAGCGCCGGACCTGCCGCGCGTCCCGGGGCCGGACGCTCTGCCAGGCCTCGAGCCGTCAGCGGTGCGCGGCCAGCCGCTCCGCCACGACGCGATCCGCCAGCGCGCTGGTCTGCGAATGGCCGGTGACGGCCTCGAGGAACGGCGCCCGGCCGATCTCGTAGGCGACCACGTCCTCGAGCGCGGTGACCGTCGCCGTGCGCGGCACGTCGCGCAGCAGTGCGATCTCGCCCACGCCGTCCCCTGCCCCCACGCGGTTCACCTCCCGCCCCCGGACCACGAC
>JBAXFC010000010.1:0-20062 GCA_037140135.1 Chloroflexota bacterium | reverse complement strand
AACGTCAACGGGGAGGGCCCGTTTGCCCACCACGCGGCCGGCGGCGCGAGCTCCGGCGGCGCCAGGTCCGGCGGCGCGCGCTCCGGCCACGCGGCCGGCGGCGACGGGCCGGCCGCGCGGCTGGCGACGCGAGCTCCGGCGGCGCCAGGTCCGGCGGCGCGAGCTCCGGCCACGCGGCCGGCGGCGCCAGGTCCGGCGGCGACGGGCCGGCCGCTCCGGTCCGGCGCCCGGGCAGCCTCCGGGAGATGCCCGAACCGTCCCGGGTCAGGGTGCCGGGGCGTCCTCCAGCCGATATGCCACGTGCTCCGCTGCCTCGTCACGGAACGAGACGCGCACCGGCGTTGACGTGGCCATGTGCTCGGCCAGGTGGCCCGGCGGGAATTGGGCGCCGTTCTCGAGCACGCCGATCTTGAACACGATCTCGCGGCCGTCGTTCAGGCGCAGGGTGAACCCCTTGACGGCGGCGAGGCCTTCGGCCGAGATGGCGACCAGGACCCCGTCGATCGGGGAGCTGACCGCGGCACCGGCAGCCGTCGAAGAGGCCGGGGCCGAGGCCGATGACGGCGAAGCCGGCCCGCCGCACGCCGCGACGACGAGGGCGAGAGCGAGAGCGAGGAGCGCCGGAGCTGCGACCCTCCGCAGCCGGGTGTGCGTCACGCGGGCGCCATCCCCGTGCCGCTGCTGCCGGGCTTGATCGCGTCGGACCCTTCCGCGCATCGGGGGCAGGTGGCGGCGCCGGGCTCGTAGGTGGGGAGCTCCAGCTGCCAGAGCGCGCGCAGCGCGTAGACGCGTCCGGTGACAGGCGAGGTGAGCGTGGCCATGCCGCCGGACCGGTCCACGAGGACCGCGCACTCGACGATCTCGCCGCCCATCGCCTCGACCGCGGGGATCATCGCGAGCAGCGAGCCGCCGGTGGTGAGGATGTCGTCCACGAGCAGGACCTTCTCGCCAGGCGTGATCGTGAACCCTCGCCGGAACTCGCGCCGTGCCGCACCCTCGGATGCGACCTCTTCGGCGAAGATCGCGCGCGTGCCCAGCTGGCGGCCCGTCTCGAAGGCCAGGATCACACCGCCCGTCGTGGGGCCGGCGACGAGGTCCACGGAGGAGGAGCCGTCCGCGCGCCGGTGGGCCGCCGCCCACATCGAGCACAGCTCGCTCGTGGCGGCCGGGTCCTGGAGCACCTGGAACTTCTCCAGGTACGCGTCGCTGTGGCGGCCGCTCTTGAGCGAGAAGTGGCCTTCCCGGAGGGCGCCACTGGAGCGGAACAGGGTTTCGGTGCGGGCGCCGGTGGCACGGAGCGCGGCGTCTTCGAGGGTTCGCTTGAGGGTCGTCATCGTGGCCGGATTGTAGGCGGGCTCGCCGTCAGGCGGTCAACGTGACCAGCAACTCGTCCCACGCGGCCACGTACGCATCGACGTCCTCCTCCGTGCACGGGATCGAGCAGACCGGCCCCGCCCCCACGATCGCCTCCCAGACTCCGCGGTTCGCGAGCCAGATCCGGATCAGGCGCGTCAGCAGGTCGTCGGCGGCGGCGCGCCCCTCGGCGCCGGAGCGGATCGGCACCGGCTGGAACGTGTACCCGGACCGCGGGCCGAGATGGTGGATGTGCCACGGCAGCCCGGTCCGCGTGACGCTCGCCCGCATCCCGGTCGCCAGCCGCTCGCCCAGGCGCGCCGTGTGCGCATACGCCTCGGGCGTGAGGATCTCGGTCATGACCGCGCGGGCCGCCGCCATCGCGAGCGCGTTGCCGAAGATCGTGCCGCCGATGGCGACCAGGTTGGACCGTTCCCCATCCGGCCCCTTGCCCTGCTCGAGGGCGGCGGCGATCTCCCCGGTCATCCCCCACGCCCCGAACGGCAGCCCGCCCGCGATCGACTTGCCGGCCGTGACCATGTCCGGGGCCAGGCCCCAGCGCCGCGTCAGCCCGCCCGGGCCCACCACCTGGGTGTGGGTCTCGTCGATCGCGAGCAGGGTGCCCGCGTCCCGGCTCAGGCGCCGGAGCGCCTCGTGGAACCCGTCGTCAGGCAGCAGGAGGCCGATGTTGTTGGTGATCGCCGCCTCGGTCAGCACGATGGCGATGTCGCGCCCGGCAAGCGCCCGCTCCAGGGCCTCGAGGTCGTTGAACGGCACCAGAACCGTCCCGTTGACGGTATCGGCCGGCACGCCGCGCTCCTCGGGAACGAGCCTGCCGGCCTCATCGAACTCGACCAGCGTCTCGTCGAAGTGCCCCAGGTACTTGCCGTCGAACAGGATCACCTTCTCGCGCCCGGTCACCGCCCGGGCGACCCGGAGCACCTCGGTGTTGGCGTGGGTGGCGGAGCTCGTGTACTGCCACTTGGGCAGCCCGAACCGGCGCCCGAGCTCCTCGGACACGACGATCGCGTCCTCGGACGGGAGCAGGAACTGGTTGCCGCGGGCCATCTGCGAGGAAACGGCGCGGACCAGGGGCTCCGGCGCGTAGCCGCAGAACATCGACATGTCGGCGATGTTGAAGTCGCGGTAGGTGTGGCCGTCCACGTCGGTGAAGCGGGCGCCCGATCCGGACTCGACCCACATCGGCAGGTGGTGGTACGAGCTCTGGTGCCAGGCCATCGGCACGCCGTTGGGCATCACCTCGCGGCCACGTGCGAGCAGCGCCGCCGAGCGGGGATGGGCGGCCTCGAACCGGGCGTCCTCGGCGGTCTTGAGGCGGCGGACGCTGTTGTGGTCAACGCCCGAGGGCGCAAGCGGAGCGGGCATCGGCCGAGTCTACGCGCCCCGGCACGCCCCGGCGCGGCCCCGCGGCCCGGGCCCCGGCCGACCTCAGGGCATCCGGACGCGCAGCGTGGCCACCGGGTCGTAGGCCGCAGCCACCACCCAGCGGCGGGCGACGGCGCCCAGGCACACGTGCGCGGCCAGCGCGAGGTCGCACTGGGCGGCTGTCGGCCACCAGGCGAGGACCGGCCCCGCCGTCACCACCCGGGCGCCGAGATCCAGCGCCGGGTCGAGGGCCACGTGGGCGCCGCGATTGGAGCGCAGCAGCCCACCCTCGAGCGGTGGGTCCGCCGCGAGGAACGGGTCCGGGCCGGGACACGGCGTCGCGCCCGGACCGATGGCAGGGCACGAGTGCACGCCCTCCGCCACCAGCCAGCCGTCGGCCGCCACCAGCTCCCCGGGCCGGCCGTGCGTCTCGCCGACGATCGCGTGCCCCGCGTCCTCCGGGGCGAGACCGGGCAGCACGGGTGTGGACGGGTCGAGCCAGCCCAGGTACACGAGCCCGTGCCCGAGGACCCGCAGCACGAGGGCGGCGTCGGCGGGTGGATCCCCGGGCCACGGGAGCTGTGCCGCGCCGGCGGCCACCTTGAGGTCCATCCCCTCGATGGCGAGGAGCACGCAGGTGTGCAGCGTCGAGAGGCTGCTCGCGCAGGGCAGCGGGATCGTCTCGAGGTGGCCCTCGACGAGGACCAGGCGGCCCTCCGCGGAACCCGCCCGGACGGCCGCCAGGAGCGGATCGGGTCCGTCGGTGACGGCTGGGAGCACAAGGACCTTGGGGGAAGCGGTCGGGGCGGCGGTCGGGGCGGCGGCGACGGTGGCGGACGGCGGGATGCCTGCGGTGCCGCCCGGCGCCGGTGGCGCGCCCTGTGCCGTCGGAGGCACGCGCGCCGGGGCTTGACCCGGACCGAGGAGCCCGGCCGCCCCGATGCCGACGGCGATGACGGCGATGACGCCCGCCAGCACGGCGAGCGCGGACCGGCGTCCGCCCTTGGGGTCACGCAGGGCAACCGGCTCCACGTCCAGGGAGCCGCGGGGATCGCCCTCGTCCCGGCCACGCTCCATGGCAGGCAGCATCGTCCCGGGGCCTGCGCCCGCCCGGCGGAGCGGCGGTCAGCCCGCGGCGGCCCGGAAGGTGAGCGTGGTCCCGTTGGCGCCCTTCAGGGTGAGCGTCGTGCCGTCGATGGTGTACGGCACGGCGCCCGCGAACACCGGGGCCGTCACCCGCTCAACGTCGCTGTTGGGGCTGGCACAGGCCATCATCGTGGACATCACCGGGCCGAAGGTGAGGGTCGTGTCGGAGATCGTCACCGAGCCACCGCCGCTGTTGCAGCCGAAGGCCACGCTGGCGTCGGTGCCGGTGATCTTGAGCGACGCGGTCACCGACCCGGGCACGGACGAGACCGTCTCACCGGTGGCGATCGAGTCGAGGATCCAGAGGGTGCCGGCCAGCGGCTGGGCCGGACTCGACGTCCGCACGTCGGTCAGGGTCAGCGTCACGCCGTCCTTGACCAGCATCAGCGAGGTGCTGTCGAAGGTGAGCGTGGCCCCGTCAAGGAGCGCGAGGAGCCAGGTGTCCTGGGCCATCATCGGCTCCGGGCACGCCATCTCGGTGATGCCGATGGCCCCCACCTGGAGGATCCCGGCGGTCACCGCGTACGGCCCGCTCATCGAGTTGCAGCCGCCGCTGCCGTTGATCCCGAGCCCCTTGAAGGCCAGCCGGACCTTGGTCACGTCCGCGAGGTCGTGCCCGTTGATCGTGGTCCCGGTGAAGGAGCGCCCGTCGAGGGCCCGGGTCACGTCGTCGCCACCGCCGGGGATCTGGGTGGGTGCGGGGTTCGGTGCGGAGGTCGGCGGCACCGGGGTGGCGGAGGGGGCCGAGGAGGTGCCGCATGCCCCGAGCGCCGTGGCGGCGATGGCGAGAGCGGCGAGCGTGGAGGCGAAGCGCATCGGAGTCACCAGGATGTCAGGAGGGGGCGGCCAGGAGGCCGGCTGCGTCGGGCCCCAGACGATCCGCCCGGGCCACAGGTTCCGGCGTCGCGGTCAGTGGAGGATCACCCAGCCCAGCACGGCCGCCCACAGCACCGACGCTGCGATCTGGGCGACCCAGAACGAGCGATGGCGCGTCTTGTGCCGCATGCCGAGGAACACGATCCAGGCACCGGGCACACCGCCCGCGAGACAGAGCAGCAGCAGCGTCCGCTCGCGGACCCGGCGCATCCCCCGCGGTGCCGCCAGCTTGTCGTACGCGTAGAGGACCGCGGTCACCAGGCTGGCGGCCAGCAGCCAGGCGAGCAGCGGCCCCAGCATCAGCGCGCGTACTCCGCGCCACGCGTGGACGGCGTGGCGGGCCTCGACGGCAGCGCGGTCCCCACCAGGTCGCGGGGCGACGCGAGGCCTCGGGCGCGGCAGGCGTCGGCCAGCTCGTCCGCGAGGCGGACCGGCAGCATCGGATCTCCGAGGGCGGCGACCCCCACCCCCACCGCGGACGCGCCCACCGCGAGCATGTCCAGCACGTCGTCGAGTGTGGCCACCCCGCCGATGCCGATCACCGGCACGTCCACGCTCTGGGCCACCTCGTAGACCACGCGCAGCGCGATCGGCCGGAGGGCCGGCCCGCACAGTCCCCCGTAGACGGAGCCGAGGGCCGGTCCGCGCCGGTCGGCGGCCACCGCAAGCCCGGGCAGCGTGTTGATCGCGGAGATCACGTCCGCCCCGGCGTCCTCGGCGGCCCTGGCGATGGCCCGCACGTCCGTGGCCGCGGCGGTCAGCTTGGCGATGAGCGGCAGCTCGCAGGAGCGGCGGACCGCCGAGATCGCGCTTGCCGTGGAGCCCGCGTCCAGCCCGAAGGCGCCGCCGCGCCCCGATCCGCACGAGAGGTTGACCTCGACCGCCGCGATCCCCGGCACGCCGTCAAGGCGCCGGGCCGCGTCCGCGAGGTCGGCGGCCGAGTCGCCGCACAGGTTGAGGATCACCGGGACGGACCAGCGCGCCCAGGTGGCGGCGTACCGGTCGAGGACGAGATCGAGCCCCGGGTTCTGGGGCCCGATGCCCACCAGCAGGCCCGCCGGCACCTCCACGGTCCGCGGCGCGTTGTGCCCGGTGCGTGGCTTGACCGACGTCCCGCGGGTGACGATCCCGCCGAGGCGCTCGAGATCCACGACGTCCGCCATCTCGGCCGCGTACCCGAACGGTCCGGAGGCGACGATCACCGGGTTGGCCAGCACGAGGCCGCCGCCGAGGTCCACCGTGAGGTCCACCGGCCGGCCGCCGAGCACGTCGAGCGCGGCGCCGCCGCCCATGGCGGATCCGGGGTCGGCCGAGGCAGCCGTGGATGGACGCGAACCGGCAGCCGGGCGGGCGCCGCCGATCGAACCCCTCGACGTCTGCCGGGGCGCGGCCGGGAACGCCGGCTTCGACGACCGGGCGGTCCGCGTCAGGGCCGCCTTGGCGACGAACGCCTTGCGCTTCGCCTTCACCCGGTCGTGCCCCGCCGCAACGCCCGTCGCCACGCCCACGCGGTGAGGAACACCCAGGCGAGGATCCCCGCGATCACCGCCCACTCGAGCGTGGGCACGATCCAGAAGGCCGGCCGGTGGTCCGGCGCCGCGAGCACCTCCGCGGGCGAGACCGTGTTGCTGTCGATCGACCGCAGGAAGCCGATGAACGCGATCACGGTCAGCGCCCCCACCGCCGCCAGCGGACGGGGGAAGCGCGGGTCCCGCCGCAGGACGAAGTCCACCGAGGCGATGCCCACGGCAATCCAGCCCAGGTTGAAGAACGTCATGGCCGCCGTCGTGTGCCGGGCCAGCTCGTTCATCGGGAAGATGCCCACGAAGAACCCGCCGATGCCTGCCACCACGCCGATCGGGCCCCAGGCCCAGCGCAGGCGGCCGCCCATCGAGCGGGCCAGCGCCACCATGAACAGCACGAAGCCGATGCCGCCCACCATGAGACCCAGGTTGAACGCGATGGCCAGCTGCGAGACCCCGAGCTCGCCGAGCTCCGAGACGAAGTGGTTGGTCGGGTTGTAGGCCTCGCCGCCGGTCCCCTTGTACGCGATGGCCGCGACCAGCGACCCGCCGGCGATGGCGGCCACCCCGATCATGCCCGCCGCGATGCCGGTGCGTGCCGTGCGCGAGGCGCGGTCGGGTTCCTGCCGCTGTGTCATCCGTCACCCCAGTCCAGCTCGTCCGACGCGAACGCCGGCCCCTCCCGACAGACACGGACGGTACCCGACACGCCGGCAACCGCACAGCCCTGGCACGTTCCGGCTGCGCAGCCGATGGACTGGTCGATGGCCACCTGGAGGAAGGCCTTGCGCCGCGCCTCCGCCGAACCCGGGGCCGGCGGCCGTCCCCCGCCGCGTTTGCGGCCCAGCGTCGCCACGCCCATGCGGCCGCGACGCCCGGCGGCAAGTCGGACCAGCTCCGCGAGCATCAGCGGCGGACCGGCGGCAAACGACTGGTCGGCCCAGGCCTCGAACTCCGGCACGAGGTCCACCACGGAACCGCGGCGGCCGAGGCTCCCGTCAGCGGTCGCGACGACGTACTCCACCTCGTCGGGCAGCAGGCTCGAGGGGTAGACCTCGGACGAGGAGGCGGCGCCGAACAGCACCACGACCGAGCGCACCTCGCGCAGTGCCTCGTCCACCAGCAGCCGGAGCGCCGTGATCGCGGGACCCTGCGCCACGAGGAGCAGGTGCCTGGCGCGCGGATCGACCTCGAAGGGCCGGCCGAGGGGGCCCGCCATGTCCGCCCGGTCGCCGGGCCGGAGGGCGCGCGCCCAGGCGCCGGCGCCGCCGGTCGCCGACGGCGCGCCGACCTGGAGGGTCAGCGTCCCCGAGGCAGGGTCGGCGGTTGCGATGGGATACGGGCGGCGCAGCGGGAGGCCGCCCGGCTCGATGGTCCGGACGTGGACGTACTGGCCGGCACGCGCCCCGGAAACGATCGCGGGGGCGTGCCAGGACTGCAGCCACTGCCCGGGCAGGATCTCCCGGGTCTCGAGAAGCTCCGCGCCGGCGGGCAGCATGCCCTAGGGGCGCGGCTCCTTGTCCGGGGTGGCGTCCGCGGCCGGGGTGGCGTCGTCCTCGCCCTCCTCGTCCTCCTCGTCCTCCTCGTCCTCCTCGTCCTCCTCGTCCTCCTCCTCGTCCTCTTCGGCGAGCTCGGGGGCGACGAACGGGAACTGCTCGGCAAGCGTGTCCGCGAGATCACCGAAGACGTCGGTCGGGTCGTAGTAGGCGACGATGTCCTCGGGGTCCGCGAGCACGCGCCACTCGCCGGACTCGTCGTCCGGGACGACCTCGCCGCGGAAGCGGCCCGAGACGGTGAGCACGAGGCGCTCGTCCTCGTCGTCCACGATGATCACGTCGCCCAGCTTCTCGGCCAGGCGGCCGACGGCCTCCTGGAACTGGTCGATCAGGCTCGCCTCGGAGGCCTGGCTCTGCTCCTGGAAGTCGAGCGCGAGGTTGTAGAGCGCGACCGCCGCGGCCTCCTCGCTCTCGGCCTCGGCGACCGGCGGGCGCCCGGCGGCCCACGTGTCGGCGGCGCTGGCGTAGCCCTCGTCGTCACCCAGGCCGAAGGTCTCCTCCGGCGGGATGCCCGCGCTGCTCAGCATCTCGCCGGCTGCGGTCGGCTCGGCCTCGAGGCCCGCGGCCTCACGGGCCGCCTCGAGGAAGGCCTGGTAGATCTCGGCCGGGTTGAACAGCTCCACCAGCTCGGACGCCGTCTCCACGACCTCGGTCTCGGAGACCCACTCACCGGTGGCCGGGTCCTCGTAGCGGGAGCGGACGCGGAACGTGCTGTCCGGCGCGATGGAGAGGTAGTCGGGGTCGTCGTCGATCAGCGTCAGGCCCCCGAGGCCCGCGACCCGGGCCGCGTTGCGCTCGAGGAACTTGGCCAGCTGCTCGGTCGCCGCGAACAGATAGTCGGATCGCTCGAGCCCGGCATCGTTGGCCAGCGCGCTGAGCATGTCGTTGCGGTTCACGTCCATGCGGATCGCCTCCTGCTAGCCGTGGTACTCGAGATCCGGACCGAGCCGTTCTCGGAGGAACATCGAGTGATGCCGTTCGAACATCCACTCGCCGGCCCGGTGACCCAGGGCCCTGGTGCCCTCATCGGCCTCCAGCTTGTCCAGGGTCGCGTAGTCCGGCAAGTCGAACATGATGACGTTGTCGAAGTCCCACCCGTGGGCGACGTTGAACCAGCCCACGAACTTGATCCCGAACTTCTCCTCGTACTCCTTCACCTGGCGCGGGAACAGCGTCTTCATGAAGAACTTGAAGAACGGATCCCGGCCGCGTCGGACGGAGAAGTAGGTTGCGAGCACGGGCACGGTGCTATCGGTCTCCCTGGTGGAGGCTTCGGACGTCGAGCCCGCCTATTCTCGCACGCCCGGACCCGCAGGCGGCTGATCGGCCGACTTCGGCGGGAACGGGTTGTAGCCGTGGGGCTCCGCGTCCCGCGCGGGAACGTGCGGAGGAGTCGGCGCAGCGGCCGCGCCGCCCTCGACCGGCAGCGTGTCCTCGATCTCCCCGACCGTCTGGGAGGCTGCCGCGAGCGGCACGCGGCGCCCGTCGCGGCGGTCGGCGGCGACGAGGCGGAGCAGGAAGATCACGGTCTGGCCGGCGAACAGCAGGATGATCAGCGTCGCGAACAGGAGCACGATGCTGATCCAGCTGGCCCACGCCCAGACGACGGTGAGCGGAGTGAGCACGAGCAGCACGATCAGCGTGATGAGCTGGGACCAGAAGCAGCCGAGGCCGGGGCCGCGCTCGGCGTCGAGCGGCTCGCCCTTGTAGTCCGCGGGCCGGGCGGGAGTTGGGTGTCTGGATTCGGTCACCCGCCCACTGTACCGTCCACCGCTCGGGCGGGGCCGCTACGAGCCCGGCGCGCCCCCGGGAACCGGCGAGACGCCCCATGCCATCGGCTCCGCCGCCGCGTGCAGCTCGCCCGCCGAGCGGCCCGAGATGTAGAACACGAAGTCGGACGCCGGGTAGACCTGTTCGAAACAGTCGAACGGGGTCCCCTGCTCCGTGACGCTCAGGCCGCGCAGGCGGACCACCGGCTGCTGTCCGTGCAGCTCGAGCAGGCGCCGCTCGTCCCTGGTGGGCGCGCCGACGTGGAGGTACTGCTCCTCGTGCGAGGCGCGCAGGCCGTACCGCTCGTCGAGGAGGGCGTAGAGGGACCCACCGCCCCGCAGCAGGTCCGCATCCACCTCCGCGACCAGCCGGACCGGCAGGGCCGTTCGCTCCAGGATGCGCGGGCGGCCGCCGATCCGGCGCAGCCGGACCAGGTGCCAGACCAGGTCCCGCTCGCCGATGTCGAGCGCACGGGCCACGGCCGGGTCCGGCGTCCCGCGCTCGAGGGAGAGCAGCGTGGTCTCCATGGTCTCGCCTGCCTGGCGCGGGCCGAGGGTGGCCAGGAGATCACCGAGACGGCTCGGCTCGGCGACGATCCGCGGCTCACCCACGAACGTGCCCACGCCCTGGTGGCGGACCACGCGCCCGGACCGCTCCAGCTCGTCGAGGGCGCGCCGGACCGAGATCAGGCTGACATCGGCGAGGCGGGCGATCTCGTGCCCGGGCGGCAGCAGGTCACCCGGCGCCAGTCCGCGCTCCGTGATCAGGTCCTCGACCAGGGCGATCGTCCGCTCATAGCGCAACTGCGGACGACCGGGGCCGCGCGCGGCGGCACCGGGGCCCACCGTGACCGCAGCAGGAGCGGCCGGCCGCGAGCGGCCGACCGCGATACGTGCCATCGGCCCGGACGCTACGCCAGCCCGGCCGCGACGAGGGCGCCCATCGAGGCGTCGGCCGCCTCGAGCGTGCGGGCGATGTCCTCCTCGCTGTGGGCGGTCGACACGAACAGGTTCTCGTCCTGGGAGGGGTGGAAGAGGACGCCGCGCGACGTCATCTCGCGCCACCAGGACGTGAACACGTCGGGCCGGGCGTGGCGGGCGGCGTCGCGGTAGGTGCGGATGGGCGCATCGGTGAACCAGATCTGGCCCACCGGTCCAACGCCCTGCACCTCGTGCGCGACGCCGTGGCGGGTGGCGATCTCGCGGAAGCCGTCGAGCAGCTGCGCGCCGCGGGCGTCGAGCGCCTCGTACACGCCGGGGCGCGCGAGGATGTCCATCGTCGCGCTCACGGCGGCCATGCCGAGCACGTTGGAGTTGTACGTGCCCGAGTGCGAGTACCGGCCGTCGGCGATCAGGGTCATGATCTCGCGCCTGCCGCCGATCGCGGCGACGGGGAAGCCGCCGGCGATGCCCTTGGCCATCGTCGTGAGATCGGGCATGACGCCGAAGCGCTCCTGGCCACCGCCGCGGGCGAGGCGGAAGCCGGTGATGACCTCATCGAAGACGAGGACGGCGCCGTGTTTCGTGGCAAGGTCGCGCATCGCCGCCAGGTACCCCGGGAGCGGCATGATGCAGCCGGTGTTGAGCATCATGGGCTCGGTGATGATCGCGGCGATCTCGCCCTCGTTCTCCACCAGGGCCCGCTCGAGGGCCGCGACGTCGTTCCACTGGGCGATGACCAGCGACTCGCCCACGTGGGGCGCCATGCCGGCGCCGGCCGGGACCGGGACCGGGGCCTCGTCCGGCCCCGCCAGCTCGAGCTTGGGGTGGTTGGACCAGTAGACCGTGTCCATCCAGCCGTGGTACATGCCCTCGAACCGGAGGACCTTCTTGCGGCCGGTGTAGGTGCGGGCGAGGCGGACGGCGGTGCCCACCGCCTCGGAGCCGGAGTTCGCAAAGCGGACCATGTCCAGGCTCGGGACCGCGGCGACGACCTTCTCGGCGGCCTCGGCCTCGAGCTCGTGCGGCAGGCCGAAGACCGTGCCGCGGTCGCTGATCGCGCGGATGACCGCCTCGGTCACCTCGGGGTTGCGGTGGCCGAGGAGCATGGGCCCCAGGCCCAGCAGGTAGTCGATGTACTCGTGGCCGTCCACGTCCCGGACCCGGGAGCCCAGGCCCGACTCGATGAACGGCGGGTACGGGACCCAGCCGGCGCGGACGCTGCGCGCGCTGCTGCCAACACCGGCCGGCAGGACCTGCGAGGCACGCTCGAACATCCGGCCCGAGATGGGGTTGGTGGGCTGCGGATCCGCTGTCATCAACTGGCCTCGCTTGTGTTGGCAGACTCTGTATAACGAGTATGATGGCTGCATGATACTCCGCCATCCCGCCGGTGTGCCCTGGTGACCCGCGACAGCGTCGCAATCGGCCTGGATCTCGGGACCTCGAGCCTCAAAGCCGTCGCCGTCACGCCGGATGGCACCGTCCTGGCCCGCTTCACGGCGGGCTATCCCACCGACCGCCCGGGCCCCGGCGCGGCGGAGCAGCGGCCCGCGGACTGGATGACGGCCCTCGAGACGGCCGTCACCGCGATTGCCGCGACCGTCCCGCCGTCCCGCTGGAGCGCCATCGGCCTGTCCGCGATGATCCCGACGCTCGTGCCGGCGGACGCTGACGGCAATCCCGCCGGCGCCGCGATCACGTGGGAGGACGGTCGCGCAGAGGACCAGGGGACGCGCCTCCGGGACGCCATCGGCGGGGACGACCTGTACGCCCGGACCGGCCAGTGGGTCGATGGGCGATACCTGCTGCCGGTGACCGCACGCCTGCGCGAGATCGGCGACCGGCGGGGCTTCGCCCCGTGGCTGCTGGGGGCCAAGGACTGGCTGTTCGGCCGGCTCACCGGGGAGTTCGCCACCGATCCCTCCACCGCGACGGGCTTCGGCTGCTACGACCTCGCGACCGGCTCGTGGGACATGACCGTCGCGGCAGGCGCCTTGTCGCCCGGCGTGCTGCCCTCGCTGCCGCCGGTCCTGCCGTCAACCCACGCCGCGCCGATGCTGCCCTCGATGGCCCGCCGCCTGGGCATCCCGGCCGGCATCCCGGTCGTCCTCGGCGCCGCCGACTCGGTGCTGGCCGCCCGAGGCCTGGGGGTGACGTCGCCCGGGGATGCCGCCTACGTCGCCGGCACCAGCACCGTCATCATGGGCATCGCGCCAGGGTTCGTGGCCGATCCGGCCCACCGGTACCTCGTGACACCGCTCGAGCATCCGGGGCCCGTGGGCCTCGAGATGGACCTCGTTGCGACAGGCAGCTCGGTGCGCTGGCTGGCCGGCCTGCTCGGCCTGGGCCAGGACGGCGAGGCCACCGCCTGGCAGCTGGCCGCGTCCGTGGCCCCCGGCGCCGATGGCGTCGTCCTGCTCCCCTACCTCGGCCCGGGTGAGCAGGGTGCCCTCTGGGATCCCACGCTGCGCGGCACGCTCATCGGCGCGACCCTGGCCCACGGTCGCGAGCACCTGGCCCGGGCGCTGCTCGACGGCATCGTGCTCGAGAGCCGGCGCTGCCTGGCCGTCCTCGAGGAGGTCTCCGGCATCCGCGGCGCCATCGTCATGACCGGGCCCTCCATCCGCTCCCGGGAGGTCGTGGTCTCGCTCGCGGAGGCCACCGGCCGGACGGTGCGCTGGCCGGCGGACCCGGATCACCCGGCGTCCGCCTGGGGGGCCGCCGCGCTCGCCTTCGAGGCCGTGGGCATGCCGGTCCCGGCCGGTCCCGTGCTCGCCCCGGGGATCACTCCCGCACCCGGAACCCGGGCGGTCTGGGACGCGCTCTGGGAGCGCCACGAGGACGTCCGCATCGCGGTGGGCGGCCTCCCGGCCCCGCTCGCCGCCCCGGGTGTGCCTGCCGCCCCGCTCGCCGCGGCGGGCCTCCCGTCCGCGGCGGCCCCCCGGCCATCCGCACCCACCAACCGCGCCGATGGAGGAACCACCGCGTGAGCACGCTCACGGAGATCGCCCAGAGCCCTGATGTCGTCGAGGGGCTGCTCACCCGGGCCATGGGGCCGGTCGAGGCCGTGGCGCAGGCCATTCGCGAGCGCGACATCCGGCTCGTCCTCGTCGCGGCCCGCGGCACCTCGGACCACGCGGCGATCTATGCGCAGTACGTCCTCGGCGGGCGCAACCGCCTCCCCGTCGCGCTGGCGACCCCGTCCCTCTCGTCGCTCTATGGCGTCACGCCGCGGCTTGAGAGCGCGCTCGTGATCGGGATCTCGCAGTCGGGCAAGTCCCCGGACATCGTCGCCGTCCTCACCGATGCCCGGCGCCAGGGCGCCCTGACGCTCGCGGTGACCAACGATCCCGCGTCGGAGCTGGCGGCGGCCTCGGAGCACGTGGTGGAGATGGGTGCGGGACCCGAGCTCGGGGTCGCAGCCACCAAGACGTACATCGCGTCGGTTGCCGTGATCGCGATGCTCTCGGCCGCGCTCACCGGTGATCCGGGCTCACGCGCGGAGCTCGGTGCCCTGCCAGTGGCCCTGCGCGCCGTCCTCGAGCAGGCACCACTGGTCGCCGCTCTCGCCGCCGATCGGGCCCGTGACGAGCGGTGCGCGGTCCTTGCCCGCGGCTACCACTACGCCACCGCGCGGGAATGGGCGCTCAAGGTCAAGGAGCTGGCCTACGTCCTGGCCGATCCCTACTCCGCCGCCGACTTCCAGCACGGCCCGATCGCGCTCGTGGAGCCCGACTACCCCGTGCTCGCCGCGGCCACGGCGGGTCCCGCGATGCCCGAGATGCGCTCGCTCCTCGAGCGGCTGCGCTCCGCGGGCGCGCGTCTCCTCGTCGTCTCGGACGATGCCGCCGCCCTGGCCCTGGGGGACGGCGTGCCCCTGCCGCCGGACGTCCCGGAATGGCTGGCGCCGATGGTGGCAGTCGTCCCCGGCCAGCTCTACGCGGTCCATCTCGCGATGGCCCGGGGCCTCGATCCCGAGCGCCCGCGGAACCTCTCGAAGGTCACGCTGACGCGATGAGAGCCCGGTGACGGACCGCCCGTCGGGACCCGGACGGTGGGCCGTCGGGGACGGGTTACTCTATATACAGAGTCTGCAGCAGATACGGTTGGGACCCATACCGTCCCCGGAGGAGTTGCTTTGATCCGCTGGCGCGCACCACTCGGAATGGCCTTGGCATCCGTGATGCTCGTCGCAGCCTGCGGGGGCGCGACGACGCCCTCCGCTCCGGCGACGGCGGTCCCGGCCACGTCCGCCTCCACCACGGCCCCCTCGGCGGCGGCGTCCCTGGCCCTCCCGTCGGAGGCCGCCCCGTCCGACAAGCCGCTGCGGATCGGCTGGCTCTCCGAGCCCGACACCATGAACCCGCTGACCACCTACAGCACCGAGGCCGTCGAGGTCACGCAGCTGCTCTACGACAAGCTGCTCGGGTACGACCTGAACCTCAAGCCGGAGCCGGAGCTCGCAACCGCGTTCGCCTATTCGGCGGACGGCACGACGATCACGTTCACGCTCCGCGAAGGCGTCTCGTGGCAGGACGGCCAGCCGCTCACCGCCGATGACGTGATCTACACGTACAACCTGATCCACGACGACAACCTGGGCCAGTACGCCCAGTTCCTCACCGAGATGACCTCCATCACGGCGCCGGACGCCACGCACGTCGTCATCGCGTTCAAGTCCCCGCTGGCGTTCAACCCGGGCCTCGTCGTGCCGATCGTCCCCAAGCACCTGTGGTCCAAGATGACCGCGAAGGAGATCGAGAGCTTCGCCAACGACACCCCGGTGGGCTCCGGGCCGTACGCCTTCACCGAGTGGAAGAAGGGCGCCTCGGTCACCGTGACCCGCAACGACGGCTGGTGGGGCACCCTACCGTCACCCGCGACCGTCACCTGGGTCCGCTTCGACAACAGCGACGTGATGGGCCAGGCCCTCCGCTCCGGCGAGCTGGACATCATCCCGCAGGTCCCCCCGACGGTCTTCGACGGCCTCGCAGGCGCCGAGAACGTCAAGCAGGCGGCCCTCCCCTCGTACTCCTTCCACCACATCGGCTTCAACGTCTCCGACAGCAAGACCTCCGGGGGCAACCCGCTCCTGCGTGACGTCGTCGTCCGCCAGGCGATCGAGTACGCGGTGGACCGCAACCAGCTCGTCCAGCTCTGCCTGTCCGGGCACGGCCAGGTGGGCGACGCGATCGTCCCGGCCGGCCTCACGGACTGGCACCTGGCGATCCGGGCCGATGCCGCGTTCAACGCCAACCCCGACAAGGCCAAGTCCATCCTCGACGCCGCCGGCTACACGGACGACGGATCCGGGGTCCGCGCCAAGGACGGCCAGAAGCTGGACTTCCGGCTGATCGCGATCGCCACCACGGACGTGGACATGTGCGCGGCCAAGCTGGTCGTGGATGCGGCCTCGAGCGTCGGCATCAAGCTCGAGCTCCAGGCGCTCGACGAGACGACGCTGGGCGACACGGTCTACAACGTCGATGCCCCCAACTGGGACATGTTCGTCTGGGGCTGGGACTCCGGCACCGCCGACCCGTCCTACATGCTGGGCGTCCCGCTGTGCAGCCAGATCGGCAACAACAACGACGTCTTCTACTGCGACAAGACCTACGACGCGGACTACGCCACCCAGGCGCAGACCGTTGACGCGGCTGCCCGCAAGGCGATCACAGACCGGATGCAGCAGCAGTTCTACGACAGCGCCGCGTATCTCGTGATGTGGTACCAGGACAAGCTGCAGGCCTACCGCACGGACACCTGGGCCAACTGGCAGGAGATCCCGGGCGGCATCATCTTCAACTTCACCCGCGACAACTACCTGGGCATCCGCCCGGCCGGCTGAGCCCCGGCTGAGCCGAACGTGCAGCGAGGAGGAGGTTGATGGGGCGCGTCCGCTACCTGGGGGCCAAGGTCGCCCAGGTGCTGATGACGCTGCTCGCGGTCGCCACCTTCAACTTCCTCCTGTTCCACGTCCTGCCCGGTGACCCGATCCGCCTCCAGGCCCGGGCAGGCCGCCTCCAGCCGGAGGACATCGCCCGCCTCAAGGAGCTGTACGGGCTGGACCTGCCGCTCCCCCAGCAGTACCTGGTCTACCTGCGTGACCTGGTCACCGGGGACCTGGGCACCTCGTTCACGTTCAAGAAGCCGGTCGCCGAGATCCTCGCGGAGCGGATCGTCAACACCGTCGAGCTGCTGTTCCTGGCCACGGTGCTGGTGCTCGTCATCGGCGTCATGGCGGGCGTCCTGGCGGCGGCGCGGCGTGGAACCCGGAGCGACGCCGCGACCGTCGCCGTGTCGCTCATCTTCTGGAGCCTGCCCACCTTCTGGACCGGCCTCGTCCTGATCTTCATCGCGGGCGTCTGGCTGCACCTGCTGCCGATCTCGGGCATGACGACCCCGGGCGCCCACTTCGCCAGCCCGCTCGCAGGCTTCGTCGACCTGCTGCGCCACCTGGTGCTGCCCACCATCACGCTGATCCTGGTGGACATCGGCCAGTTCGTGCTCATCACGCGCAGCTCCCTGGTCGACGTGATGACCGAGGACTTCATCCTCACCGCGCGGGCCAAGGGACTCTCGCCCCGGACCGTCCTCTGGCGGCACGGCGTCAGGAACGCGATGCTGCCGGTGGTCACCGCGAGCGGGCTCTACGTCGCCCTCGTCATCGGCGGGGCCATCCAGGTGGAGACCGTCTTCTCCTGGCCCGGCATGGGCTCCCTGATCTACGACGCCGTCATGCGCCGTGACTACCCGCTGATCGAGGCCAGCTTCCTGTTGTTCGCGGTGACCGTGATCCTCGTCAACTTCCTCTCGGACCTGCTCTACATGGTCATCGACCCGCGGGTGAGGAACGCCTGATGAGCGCCGCCACGACCATCGGACCCGAGCAGGACCGCGGGCGCGCCGCAGCCGCCCGGGCCAACCTCGCCCTCGCCTGGGCGGACCCGATCGGGCGCGCGGGCTTCATCCTGCTCGCGTTCACATTCCTGCTGGCCGTCGTGGGCCCGATCGTGTTCCCCTTCGACCCCAAGGCCGTGGGCAAGACGGCGGCCGACATCCTGCGCCCGCCCAGCGGCGTCCACTGGCTGGGCACCGACGAGCTGGGCCGCGACGTCTTCCGGGAGACGCTGGCCGGGGCACAGGTCTCGCTCCTGGTGGGCCTGCTCGCAACCGCGATCTCGATGCTCGCGGGGACCGCCGTGGGCCTGGCGGCCGGCTACAGCCGCGGCCGGTTCGGCGGCGTCATGATGCGCATCACCGACTTCTTCCTGGTCCTGCCCACCCTGCCCCTGATCATCGCCCTGGCCGCGGTCGTGGGCCAGAGCCTGGGCGTGATCATCGTCGTGATCGGCGTCACCAGCTGGGCGTCCACCGCGCGCATCGTGCGCTCGCAGGTGCTGAGCCTGCGCGAGCGGGTGTTCGTGGAGCGGGTGCGGGCGCTGGGCGCCACGGACCTGCGGATCGCGATGGTCCACATCCTGCCCAACGTGCTGCCCCTGATCTTCGCCAACACGGTGCTGGTGATCGCCGGGTCCATCCTGGCCGAGGCGACGCTCGCGTTCCTGGGCCTCGGCGACCCGCTCCACACGAGCTGGGGGACGATGCTCCACTCGGCCTTCACCAACGGCGCGATCAGCCGCGGCGCATGGTGGTACCTGCTGCCGCCGGGCCTGGGCATCGTGATCGTGGTGTTGGGCTTCACGCTGGTCGGCTACACGCTCGACCGCATCCTCAACCCGCGCCTGAGGTCCCGCTGACGTGGCCCTGCTCGAGATCGAGGACCTCCGCGTCCGCTATGCCACCAGCGAGGGCGAGGTCCGCGCGGTCGATGGCCTGAGCCTGTCCCTGGAGCCCGGCGAGGCGCTGGGCCTGGTGGGCGAGTCGGGCTGCGGCAAGACCACCGCCGCTCTCGCGATCCCCCGCCTGCTGCCCGCGACGGCCAGCATCGAGGGCATGGTCCGGTACGACGGGCAGGACCTTGCCGCCCTCTCCGAGCGAGCGATGGCGGATGTCCGCTGGAAGGGGATCTCGGTCGTCTTCCAGGGCGCGATGAACGCGCTCAACCCGGTGGCCTCGGTGGCCTCGCAGATCGCCGAACCCATCCGCCGCCACGAGCCGGGCGTCAAGGCCGTCGAGGTGGATGCGCGCGTCGCGGAGCTCCTGGACCTCGTCGGGATCGCGAGCGCGCGGGGGAAGAGCTACCCGCACGAGTACTCGGGCGGGATGCGCCAGCGGGCGATGATCGCGATGGCGCTCGCCTGCCGGCCGAAGCTGGTCATCGCGGACGAGCCGGTCACCGCCCTGGACGTGATGATCCAGGCCCAGATCCTCGAGCTCCTGCGGGACCTCCGCCGGCAGCTGGGCCTCTCGATGATCCTCATCTCCCACGACCTCTCGGTGATCGCCGAGACCTGCGACCGGATCGCGGTCATGTACGCGGGCAAGCACGCGGAGGTGGGCGGGGTGGGGCCCGTCTACGCGCGGCCCGCCCACCCGTACACGCGGGCGCTGCTGCGCGCCTTCCCCAACATCCGGGCCGAGCGGTCCGTGGTGGCGGGGATCCCGGGCCATCCGCCCAACCTCATCCGTCCACCCGAGGGGTGCCGGTTCGCCGACCGTTGCACGATGGTCGTGGAGCGGTGCCGGACGGAGCTCCCGGAGCCACGTCCGATCAGGGACGGGCACGTCGTGGCCTGCCACCGGGCCGAGGAGGTGCTTGCCGGCGAGGGCACCGCGGGCGCCCTGCTCGACGTCGATGCCGCAGCGATCGAGGCGGACGCGGAGCCGATCCTCGCCGCGGACGGCCTGCACGTCCGCTTCCCGGTCCGGGCGAGCTTCGGTGGCGGCGGCGGGAGGATGGTCCACGCGGTGGACGGCGTCTCGTTCGAGGTGATGCCGGGCGAGATCCTCGCGCTCGTGGGCGAGTCCGGCTGCGGCAAGACGACCATCGCCCGCACCATCACCGGGCTCGAGCGTCCGGCCGAGGGGACCGTCCGCTACCGGGGACAGGACCTCGCGGGCGTGCGCGGCAGGGAGATGCGCCACTGGCGGCGCAAGGTGCAGCTCGTCTTCCAGGATCCGTACGAGTCGCTCGACCCGCGCCAGACGGTCTACGAGATCGTCGCCGAGCCGCTGCGCATCCACGGCCTGGCCGCCGATGACACGGAGCGCCGGCAGATCGTGTTCGACGCGATCGCCGCTGCGGGCCTCTTCCCGCCCGAGCAGATCGCGCGACGCTTCCCGCACCACCTCTCGGGCGGCCAGCGCCAGCGGGTCGCCATCGCCTCCGCGCTCGTGCTGGACCCGGAGTTCATCGTCGCCGACGAGCCGGTCTCGATGCTCGACGTGTCCGTCCGCGCGGAGATCCTGGCCCTCCTGCTCGAGCTGCGCCGGACGCGCAACCTCACGTTCCTGTTCATCACCCACGACCTCTCGCTGGCCTGGGTGATCGCGGACCGGATCGCCGTGGTCTACCTCGGGCGGATCGTGGAGATCGGCCGTGCCGACG
>JBAXFC010000009.1:0-20520 GCA_037140135.1 Chloroflexota bacterium | reverse complement strand
CCGGGGAGTTGAGGTACTTGGGGCCCGTCTCGCGGCCGTCCTCCCCTACCCCCTCCTTGCCCAGGATTCTTCCACCCAGGCCGACGGCGTGGCCGTTGGCATCTCGGATCGGGAAGATCACGCGCTCGCGGAAGCGGTCGTAGACGCCGCTGCCGCCTCACTGGCGCGGGCTCGCGAGCCCGACGTCGAGCAGCTCCTGCGCCGTCACCTGGCGCTTGCTCGCAAGCTGGCGCACGAGCGAGTCCCAGCCCGCGGGCGCCCAGCCGAGCTGGTGCTTCTCGATCATCTCGCGGGTGAAGCCGCGGCCCTCGAGATACGCGAGGGCGGGTGCGCCCGACGCCGACTTCACCAGGACCGCGTGGTAGAAGGCGACCGCCGACTCCATCACCGAGCGGAGGCGCGCGTTGCGGGCATCCTCGGCCTTGGTGCGCTCGTCGAGCTCCACGCCGGCGCGGGCGGCGAGCGTCTTGAGCGCTTCGGGGAACGAGACAGTGTCCCGTTCCATCACCCACGTGAAGATGTCGCCGTGCTTGCCGCAGCCGAAGCAGTGCCAGGTGTCGCGGTTGGGCGTCACGACGAAGCTGGGCGTCTTCTCGCCGTGGAACGGGCACAGCCCCTTGAGGGTGGTGCCAGCCTTCTTCAGCTGGACGGTCTCCCCCACCACGTCCGCGACGGGGAGGCGGCCCTTGATCTCGGCCACGACGCCGACGGCCAACCGCTGCTCCTTGTTCGCCGGCCACCCTCCCGAGTGACCAACCGGATACCGGCGGATATGAGTACGGACCTGTCAAGTCTTGACAAAAGGCTTGACAAGTCGCCTGTGGCCGAGGGTACCCCCGCGGATGGGGCTTGACAAACAAGGACGCGGTCGTTCTGGGTGACCCGGCTCGCCACTGTGGCGCTGGCGCGTCCCCTCAGTCCTCGTCCGTGTGCAAATGGGCACGACGGCTCTCGGCATCGAACACCATGATGAGCTCAGCCGGCTCGCCGATGGCGTCGAAGGCGTGGGGTGTCATCGTTGAGAACTCGGCCGCCTCACCGGCACTGACGTCGATCACGCGATCGCCAAGCCGCAGGCGGACCAGGCCCGAGAGCACGAAGAACCAGTCGTCTCCAGGGTGGACCTTGATCTCGCGCAGTTGTGCGGCGGGCTCGAGCCGCATCTTGGTGACGCTCGTCCTGCTCGACGGCTTGCTGAGCGGCCAGACCGTCGCTCCGCTCCGGCTGGTCGGAACGGGGCGGATGACCACATCGTCATCATCCCGGTGCACATCGAGCAGCGAGCCGATGTCCGCCTGCAGCGCCTGGGCGAGGGCCAGCAGCACGTCAAGGCTGATCGTTCGCTTGCCGGTCTCGATCCGGCTGATCGTGGACGCGCTGAGATGGCTCCGTGCCGCGAGCTCGTCAAGCGACCAGCCGGCCGACTGACGCAGGCTCCGAAGCCGGCTGCGGGTGATGGCCTCAATGTCGACGTCCGTGCTCATGGGCCGATCGTCGCATGGTCTTGCGAGTTCTGCAAGATGTCTTGCCTATCCTGCAAGGCTGACGTACGGTCGAGCCATGGATACAAGAACCCCGCTCTCCCCTACCTCCCGATACCCGGCCGCTCTCGCCGCCGGGACATCCGCGCCAGGCCGCCGCACCGCCGATCCGGTGCCGTCGGCCGCGGCACAATCCACCGCCACCGCGGCCATCGCGCATCGTCAGGCGACAACCTGGCCGGAGGCATCGCGTGCATGACGTCGGCGAGCTCGTCCTGCGGGGCGCGCTCATCGGCGCCGGCGCCTCCGCCCTGATGGATGTCTGGGCGCTGATCGCGCGCCGAGCGCTGAACATCCGCGGCCTGGACTACGCGATGCTCGGCCGCTGGATCGGCCACTTCCGGTATGGCCGGTTCGTCCACGAGCGGATCGCCTCCGCGGCGCCCGTGCGATTCGAGCGGCTGCTCGGCTGGGTCGCGCACTACGCCATCGGCATCACGTTCGCGTGCGTGCTGCTGGCGATCGTCGGGCTCGACTGGGCACGCTCGCCGTCGCTCCTCCCTGCCATGCTCGTCGGCTGGGGCACGATCGTGGCGCCCTGGTGCTTCCTGCAGCCGGGCTTGGGCGCCGGCTTCGCGGGGTCCAAGACGCCCGACCCGCGCGCGTCCCGCCTGCGGAACCTCGCGACCCACACCGTCTTCGGGATCGGGCTCTACCTCTCGGCGGTGGCGCTCTCGCTCCTCTGGGTCTGAGCCGGGGCCGGCTGCTATCGCGCAGCGTGCTCGTCCTCGAGGTCGGGCGCGAGCGGGAGGATCGTCACGGCCCGCACCGCCGCCGAACTCCAGTCCGCACCGTGCCCTCCGCACCGGTAGCGTTCCTGGTGGGCGACTCCGCCTCCCGGTGGCACACTGCACCCACACGGCGCCCCGTGCCGCACACCGGCCGGGCCGCCGGAGAGGGAGGACACCGCCAGTGACGACGATCCACAGCGGCAACCTGAGCGGCCAGGACACGGTCGAGCAGTACATCCACGAGTACGCGAACCTCGAGCAGGTCAGGATGATGACCGCCTGGCTGGAGAAGCACCGGCCCGGCACCTTCAGCTTCACGGGCCTCGTCGATCCCGAGGACGCGACGGTCATCACGCCCCAGGCGACCGTGGACTACGGGTACTGCTGGTTCAGCCTGTCCGGTGGACCCGCCATCGTTCGGACGCCCGGCTACCGGTACTTCTTCTCGGTCTCGGTCTTCGACATGCGCCACAACGTGCCTGCAGTGGTCGCGCACCCGACGAAGCCGCTGCTGCTGGTCCGACCCGGGCAGTCGATCCCGGACGGTGACTTCGAGATCGTGGAGCTCGAGACCGACCAGGGCCTCGTATTCACCCGCATGCTCGTCGTGGACAACCTGGCCGAGGCCGAGGGGCTGCGTCCGGCGATCACGATGGAGGGCGGCGTCGGCGACATGCACCGGCCCGTCGCCCGCTTCTCGCCGGCCGTCGAGACATCGGCGCGGGCGATCATCGCGGCCGCCATCCCCCACATCGACCCCGGAACCGCCTTCGGACGGCGCTCGACCGACACGGGCGACATCACCCGCGCCGCGGCCGTCATGCTCGGCCAGCTCGGCACCCCGTCGGACACCGTGCGCTACCAGCCGATCCTGGCCGACGACGACGGGGCGCCGCTCAACGGGACCGACACCTACGAGGTAACCGTCCCGGCGGGCATCGTGCGCGACGACGGCTACTTCTCCGTGACGGTCTACGGCGCCGACAACAAGCTGCTGATCCCAAACGCGCAGCGGGTCTACGACCGCACCAGCTACACGACGGAGCTCGAAGCCGACGGCACGGCGGTGATCACCCTCAGCCCCGCGGGCGGCGGGCGCAACGGGATCCCGACGGGCAAGCCCTTCTACGGGATCCTGCGGGCCTACCAGCCGGTCCCCGGCGCCCCGCTGCGGCCGACGGTCCGCAGGCGCTGACGTCGCATCGTCCGCCCCGGCCGAGGGAAAGGCACGAGACGCCCGTCGCGCGCACCGAACGCGCCCCGTCGTCATGATGGTCGCCAATCGCCAGCCAGAGAACGACCGAGGAGCCCCCACCCGTGACCGCCTGGCAGCGCCGGTTCCCGCTTGCGCTCATCGTCATCTCGCTGGTCGGGCTGGTCGCCTTCAACACGACGACGGGCACGCCATCCATCGGCCGGCCCTCGCCCGGGCAGCCATCGTCCGCCCCGTCGGTCACGCCGTGGCCGGAGACAGGCTTCACCAACCCGACCCCGCGCATGGCCATCGTCTACGACGCCAGTGGGCGCGGCAGTGCGGGCTTCAACGAGCTGGCCTGGGAGGGCGCTACCCGGGCCGCCGCCAGGTTTGACGCCGAGCTCGAGGAGGTGTCTGCCGACCCGGACGACACCGAAGCCGACAGGGTCGCACGGCTGGTCGCGCTGGCCGACGCCCGGTACACCCCGATCTTCGTCATCGGCTCGGCCTACGCGGCAGCCGTCGCAGCGGTCGCCCCGAAGTACCCCGGCACCTGGTTCGGCCTGCTCGATGACGGATCGGTGAACGCCCCGAATGTGATCGGCATGCTGTTCAACGAGGAGCAGGGCGCCTACCTCGTCGGCGCGGCCGCTGCGCTCACGTCGAAGACGGGCAAGGTCGGCTTCATCGGCTCGGTCCAGACGCCGCTGCTCAAGAAGTACGAGGCGGGCTTCTCTGCCGGCGCGCGAGCGGCCAACCCACGCGTCAAGGTCCAGGTCGTCTACCTCTCGCGGACGTTGGGCGACGCTGACCCCATCGACCCGCCCGCGGCGAGGAAGGCGGCGCTGCGCATGTACGACGCGGGCGCCGACGTGATCTTCGCCGCGGCCGACGACGCAAGCGGCGGCGTGTTCCGGGCGGCCACCGACCGAGGGCTGTGGGCGATCGGCGCCGACAGCGACCAGTACCTCACGTCGGATCCGTCCGTGCGCGGCGCCATCGTCACCTCGATGCTCAAGCGCGCCGACGTCGCCACGTTCACGATCACGATGGAGGTCGCGACCGGCGTCCCCAAGGACGGCAACAACGTGTTCGGCCTCGACCGGGATGGCGTGGGCTACGCGGCCTCCGGCGGCTTCGTCGACCCGATCAAAGCGCAGCTCGACGCTTTCGCCGACAGGATCGCTGCGGGCGAGATCCTGGTCCCCACGAAGCCCTGACGACCGACCCCTTCGGCGCGATCTCGTTCGTGGTCACCGTCCGCAATCCCAACAAGGCAGGCCCGAAGCCCTCGGGGTCGGGACCAACGGCCCTCATCGGTGCCTCCGACGCACGGCAGCCTTGCAGTGGCCGCAGTCGGCCCCGAGTGCAAACGTGCGCCCGCTGCAAGCGCTGCCCGCCCCAGAGCTGAAAGCCGGATCTGCATGCCCGCCCCTCGTCACCTCGCCTCGCTCGTGACCCTTTCCCTCGTGGGACTCCTGGCCGGGTGTGGCCAGGGGAGCACGCCGTCCGCGAGCGCTTCCCCCATGCCGACATCGGCTGACTACGAGACCGCCTACAACCTCGGGCTCGAGGCGTACACGTACGGGCTGCCGCTGCTCGTGACGAACGCGACGTTCGAGACCATGACGAGCGTCAACGTCTCGCAGGGCGCCTTCGGGCCCGTGAACCAGTTCAACAACGTGCGCTCGCCGAACACCGCGAACAGCACCGCCGTCGTGGCCCCGGGCGCGACCAGCCTCTCGTCGATCGCGTGGCTGGACCTCACCGCGGAGCCGATGGTGCTGCACGTGCCGGCGGTGACCGACCACGACTACGTTCTCGCGCTCATCAACCCGTACACCGAGAACCTGCGCAACTTCAGCAACGCCAGCGGCACCAAGCCCGGCGACTACGTGATCGCGGGGCCGGGCCAGGCGTCCGCGATGATCCCGAGCGGCGTCGAGCGGGTGGACGTGGACGCGTCGCGGATCTGGATCATCGGCTCCACGCAACTCGAGGGCGCCGACGACGTGGCCGCGGTCAACAAGATCCAGGACGGCTACACGCTCACGCCGCTGAGCAAGTTCGGGACCGCCTACACGCCCGCCGCACCGGCCAACCCTGTGACCAAGGTCAGCCAGGCGGCCATTCCCACCGGCGTCGCCTTCTTCGACACCCTGGGCTCGCTGCTGGCCGCGTTCCCGCCGCCGGCGGCGGACCAGCCCGAGCTCGTGAGGCTCGCAGCGGTTGGCATCGGACCCGGCAGGACACCCTCGACGGACGCCTCGCTGAGCGCCGACACGCAGAAGGGTCTCGCCGATGCGGTGGCCGCCGGCCCCGCCGCGATCACGGCGGACGTGCAGCAGCTCTACAAGGACGGCTTCGCAAAGCACGCGGGCTACCTGCTCGGCGGCTTCGGCAGCTACGGCACGGACTACACCGAGCGCGCGGTCATCGCGACGGTGGGCCTCGGCGCCTTCCTTCCGCAACAGGCGATCTACGCGATGGCGTGGAGCGACGCCACGGGGAAGACGCTCGACGGCTCGACCACGTACGTCCTCCACCTGGGCACCACGCCGCCATCGCAGGAGGGCTGGTCCGTCACGGTCTACAACCTCACGGGAGGGCTCGAGGCGAACCCGCTCAACCGCTACGCCTTCACGGACAGGTCAGGCCTGGCCAGGAACGCCGACGGTTCCATCGACATCCGGCTCGCCGCCACCGGGCCCGCCGACGCGGCCGGGCAGCAGAACTGGCTGCCGATCACCGCCGGACAGGGGTTCGAGGTGATCTGGCGGCTCTTCGCGCCGGACCCGTCGGCGATCAGCGGGATCCTCGACGGCTCGGGCTGGCAGCCGCCGGCGATCACCGTCGCCAATCCCTGAGCGGTTCGCCTGGTCACAGCACGACACCCCCGGCATCGCCGGGGGTGTCTTGGGCTTTGCGGGCACCTGGCGGAGACTAGAGCCCGCCGACGAGAGGGTCCTGACGATCGGCAATGGCCTGTCTCCCTCCTATCGTTGGGCGGAGTGCGCGGTCCGCGACGTCCCGTCGAGCAGCTCTCGCAGCATCGCGAACGGCGAGGCAGGCGCCTGGTCGGCGTCCCGGTACGCGATGACGTCGGAACGCTCCGGGCGGAGGCCTGGCCGGGCGGGCTCCGGCGTCCCACCGGCCTCGCGCACCGCGGCTCGCTCCAGGCGGGCGGCGACTGATGCGTCGGCCTCGTCCCTGGCCGCCTCCAGGATCACACGATCCCCTTCGGGGACGTACGAGACGAGCAGCTCCACCGGCAGCCGGAAGATCGGGACGCGCCGACCGTCCGGCCATGGAAGACGGCCATCGCCCACATCGACAACATGTTCAAGGGCTGGATGCGCGCGAACCGGACCACGGTCTGCCTGGACGTAGAGCACCGCTCCGCGGATCCCCGGGTGGACGTGCCCGAGCAGGTCGATCGCCCGGTGGACCTGGCCGGCGCCCCGCGCCGCGACTTGGGGGTTGGAGGTCCACTTCACCTCGAGCACCGCTTGAGGCTCGGCGAGTCCCGCAACCACGTCGAGCTCGAAGAAGCGCGTCTCGTACGTTCGGGCACCCCAGGGCAGCACGTCCGCAGCGACGATGCGGTCGTTGCGGCTCCCCGCGGTCGTCGCCATCCACGCACGGGCTGCGATCTCGATGATCTGGCCGGCCCGGGAGGCGGCGTTCAACTCCTCGCGAGGCGCGTACGAGCGATTGTCCGCAGCATGGCGCCTGCAATCCGCGAGGTAGTCAGCATCATCGGCTGCCACGAGCCGCGCGCTGTGCACCTTCTGGAACTCGGTCCGCCGCTCGCTCCGCTGCATCGCTCGCACCCCGTTCCAGCCCTCCCGGCATTCCATCGGCCCCGTCGGTCATCGTCACTCTCGCCCCACCGTGTGCCACCTGTATGGCACGCCCGAAGAACCCGTCCGCGACTGTGACAGCCTGGTGGCACAGCCGTCGGCGACGCTGCGTTCTGACGGATCGGCACGCACGATGAGGTGCCCGATGGCGACAGGCAGCGGGGCCCGATGAAGCGACGCGACATGGCGAGGCGGCCCCCCGATCGAGGGTTCGCAGGCTTGGTCCCTGCCGGGGAGCCGGACGCCTCGCCCTTCGTGAAGGTCCTCTTCCCGCTCAGCGCGGAGGAGCACGGCGAGGACTTCTTCGGCGCCGAGGGCATCTGGTGCGAACACCTGGGCGAGGGCCGCTACCGGGTGGACAACATCCCTCCCTACGGCAACGACATCGCTCTCGACGACATCGTCACCGTGCAACCGAACGGGTTGGGCGGACTCGAGCTCGATCACGTGGTGGAGCGTGTGGGCCACGTCACCGTCCGTCTGGCCCCGAGCCGGCAGGAGGATGTCCGGGGCATGGCGTCGCGCTTCGGTGCGCTCGGGTTCCGCCACGCCATCGCGTACAACCTGCTCACGATCGATGTGCCTCCCGACGCCGACATCCCGCTCCTGATCCAGGTCGTCGAGGACGGTATCGCTCGCGGAGCGTGGATCCGTGAGCCCGGCCCGTTCGACAGGCTGCGCGACGCGCTGATCGATGCGGGTCCGGAGCCGGCCCAGGACGACGAAGCGGAGGCCGAGGAGGCCGAGGCCACGCCCGCCGGGCACGCCATCGACGAGGCCTTCACCGCCCTGGGCCAGGACCGCTGGAAGCGCGCCCTTCGGGCAGCGTGGCACGCGAGGACCGGAACCCCCACCGAACAGGCGCAGGGGATCTACGTAGAGGCTCTGGCGCTCGGGCGCCTCGACCATCCTCGCCGCTCCCTCCGCCGCCTCGACCGGGTGCTCGCCCTGCTGTCCGCCGACCCCGATCTCCTCCACCCCGACTTCACGCCTGACCTGCACATGCACCGGTCGTACGTGCTCGCCGTCCTTGGACTGGGCGACGAGGCACTGGCCGAATCGATGGCGGCGATCGCAGTCCTCGATGGCGCGACGCCCTCACCGTCCCTCCTCGCCACCCACGCGAAGGCCCTGCTCGCGGTCGGCCGTCCAGAAGAAGCCCTGGATTATGCGGACGCGGCCCTAGTGGGCCTGCCGGGAAGCGATGCGGCGGAGTACCTGCGCGCCAGGGCCCTTGCCGGCTCCGGCCGTCACGACGAAGCGGTCGCGTCCCTCCGGCGTGCGCTGGCGATCTGGCCGGAGCTGCTGGCCGAGATCGAGCGCGACCTGGTCTGGGCGGCTGTGGCGAATGATCCCGAGCACGGGGCGGCCCTCGCGGAGCTGGTCAAACTCGCGATCGGCTGGCGGCGCCTGCTCACGTTGCCGCGCAAAGTGAAGCGACAGAGGAGGAAGAGGCGAAGGAACACGGCGTGAACCGGTTGTCCCGGTTGCCTGGCGTGCTCGATCTTGACGGGCGCACCGGCGTCTGACGGCAGCGGACAGCACGACACCCCCGGCATCGCCGGGGGTGTCTTGGGCTTTGCGGGTACCTGGCGGAGACTAGAGCCCGCCGACGCAGCCCTTCTGGCCGCTGCTGTTGGCGTAGCCGGTGCCCGCGGTGAAGGCCGCGTTGCTCCACTCGCCCTGGACCTTCCACGCGGAGCCGTTGGAGAACGTGGCAAGCGGGCCGCCGAACGTCCAGGCGCACTTGTCGCCGTTCTCGGCGCCGGAGCCGTCGTACCAGGCGCCGGGGCTGGCCGGATCCGACATCGCCTCGGCGAGCTCGTGGCCGGTGACGTTGGCGAGGGCGGCGAGCCCCTGGCTGTGCAGGCCGGACGTGTCCGCGGGGTCGCAGCCGGCGTCGCCGTCGAGGTTCCAGAAGAAGGCGAACTGGACGGCCTTGCCGCCGATCGTGCCCGCGCTGTGCCAGGCGCAATAGCCGGCGTTGCCGCGCTTCTGGTCCGAGTACAGCGCGAAGTAGCTGTTGCCGTTGGGGTCGATCACGGTGCCCGACGCGGTCACCATCGCGCTGATCTCGGCGAGCACGGCGTTGGTGCTTCCCTTGCTGGTCTCGGCGGCCGTGTCCACGTAGTGGCCCTGGTGGGTGGTGGGGCTGGAGCCTGCGTGGGCGCCGGTCGAGTCGGTGTACTCGAGGACCGTGCCCTGGTAGTGGGAGCCGCTGAAACCCGAGTACCAGGTGTCGAGCCCGGTGATCTTGTCGCCGGCATAGGTGGCCCAGCTCGTGCCGCGGAAGAAGGTCTTGGTGACGGCGGTCGCCATGATCTTGCCGCCGTGGTAGGTCATGTTCGCGCTGCGCCGGGCTGCCGTCTGCGGCTGGGCGAGGCCCCCCGCGCCCCGCGGCAGGGTGAACCCGAAGGCGGGACCCGCCACCACCCGTCTGGGCGCGGCGGCGGAGGCGACCGGGACGACCGCTGCCGAGACGACAGCGAGCATCGCAAAGGGAAGGATGACCTTGCGGATCGAGGCGCGGGCAACGTGCATCGGGAGCTCCCATGCCGCGACGCCGGGAAGGACAAGCGGGACGCCGTCCCTGGGCGCGATGGCAGCCCTGACTCTACGCGCGCGATCGGCCGCTACAAGCGTCGGCGATCCGACACCCTGCCGGGCGGGGACCTCGCCGGCCTGACCTGCCCCGCGGTGCCGCTACGGGCCGAAATACCCGGAGCCCGTGATCTGGACGAGCGTCCACGTGCCCGTGGCCAGGTCGAGCTTCATGTGGAACACGTTCGGGTCCGGCCCGCCAAAGACCATGGGCATGTCCTGGTTGGCGGCGTAGGTCCGGTGCTGGATCACGCCGGAGCTGTCAGTTGCCAGCTGGTAGTAGGCCAGGCAGGTGCCCGGGGTCACTGCCAGATCGTTCCTCGTCGCGTAGTTGGGCCATCCTGACCACGCGTGCATGGCGGCGACGATGGCCGTCGCCTCGTCAGACGTGCACGCACCGCTGTTCATCGAGTAGTACGACGGGTTGGATGTCGAGACGATCGACTCAAAGGCACCCACCGACGCCGCGTTCTGGGCGTCACTGCAGGACCAGAAGTCAGGGAACGGCCCCACGTAGGTGTGGGCGGCGCCCGGCCCCGGCCCCAGGCCGCACAGCGACTGCCCGTTGCTGATGAGGTTGTTCGGGCCGCTCGCCTGCCCGAACGACATGTAGTACTGGTTCGGGTCGGCCCAGGCGGGCCCGGTGCCGTACTCCGTGGTCGCCCAGGACGGCCACCCGTCGGCCGCTGTGTACGGGGTCAGGACCAGCACCTGCCGGCCCGGGAACTGCAGGGCAAGGCTCGTCGCGAGGTCGGACACGGTGTCGTCGATGAACAGCGAGGCGGAGGTGAACGCGGCGGGGGCGGCGATGAGCGGCAGCGGGACCTGCTCCACGGCGTCGGCGGAGAGGGACAGCGACCGGTGCAGGTGTCGCGCCGTGAAGGCGAGTGCGCCGCCGGCCGGGTCGAAGACGGGCAAGGTGAGCTCGAGCACGATGCTCCTGGGCAGCGGGTCGTCGGGCAGCTGGAAGGTCAGCACGGCGTTCGGGGCGACCGTCCCGAACCAGCGGCTCCAGCGCGCAGCGAAGTCCGCAGTGGACAGCACGTAGGCATCACGGAACGGGCGGTCGGCGAACTGGGTGACGTAGCCCTGGACACCGGTCATCTTGAGCGTGAGCTGCTCGTTGCCCGTGTCGGCGCCCACGCCGGTGATGGTGCCGGCGGTGCTGGTGACCGAGAACAGGTACGACTCGGCGCCATGGCTGCGCGCCGCCCCCTGGCCCGCTGCAGGCGACGCGGACGCATCCACCCGGATGCTCGCAGCAGGCGCCGCCGGCGAACCCAGGGCGAGACTCCCGGCGGGGCTGCCCGTGGGGCTGCCGGCGGGACCCGGGCCCGGACTGGTCTCGGGGCCTGCGGCGGGGCGCGGGCCGACGGCCATGGTGATCGCCACGGCACCTGCCACCACGACGACAAGGGCCGTGCCCATGACGCGCTTCCCAATCCTGACCATGCCGATCACCTCGGAGTTGCCGCTGGACACCAGGGGCAGCGATCGGTCACGTCGCCGAGGACGGGGCAGAGGCCGGGGTCACCCTGAGACATGCCAGCACCGGCCCCCGCTGTCGGCAGGCGCCGACACGCCGGGCGCGAACCCGTACACGCGGGCGGCTACCGGGATCCCTGGTCCAGCATGGACGTCTGCTTCTGACGGTCCGCCCGGCCCTCCTGCCGACCCCGGCTGAAGGGCCGGTCACCGGCGTCAGACCTTGGCCTGGTCCAGCGCGGCCTGCAGAGACGACGCGTAGGCCTCGCTCGTCCAGGTGGCCCCGGAGACGCCGTCGATCCTGGCGCTCTGCACGGCCGGCGCCCCCGTGTTCCCCGGCTACTTGATGGCTGCCAGCGTGGCGACCAGCAGGTCCCAGACCCGCTGCACGGACGCCACCTCAAGCCGCTCGTCGGGCGAGTGCACACCGGTGGTGGTTGGGCCGATCGAGATCATGTCCATGCCCGGGAACGTCACCCCGGCCACGCTGGTCTCGAGGCCCGCGTGGACGGCCGCCACCGCGGGCTCGGAGCCGAACACCGACGCATAGGTCGCCTTCATGAGCGCGAGGATCTTCGAGTCCGGATTGGCGGGCCAGCCGGAGTACGCACCATCGAGCACGACCTTGGCCCCCGTGCCCGCGAAAGCGGCGGCGACCAGCCTGGCCTCGGCGTCGCGCTCGTCGTCCTGCGAGCTGCGGACATAGGACTCGGCCTTCCAGGTGCCGTCGCCCAGCACCAGCAGGCCGAGGTTGGTCGAGGTCTCGGGCATGTCCGGGACGTCGGGACTCATCGCGAAGACACCCTGGGGCACGGCCGTGAGGGCTGCGACCACCTTGGCCTGGTCGGCAGCGGCCATCACCGATACCGGCGCATCGGCATCGGCCGCGGTGATGGTGACGCCCGGATCGGTTGCCGCGAGGTTGGCTGCCGCCGTGGCGCCGGCGTCGGCGACGTAGGCGCGCAGGGCGTCGAGCTGGTCGGCCGGAACGGCCACGACGGCCGAGGCGGTGCGCGGGATCGCATTGCGCTGGCTGCCGCCGGCGATCGACGCGAGCCGCAGGCCCAGCGAGGCCGGCGCCCCGTCGAGCAGCTGCGCCAGGAGCTGGTGGGCGCTGCCGCGTCCCTTGTTGATGTCGATCCCCGAGTGGCCGCCCAGCAGCCCGTCCACGGTGATCGTCACGCCCACCGAACCGGCGGGTGCCGCCACGGGCTTGTACGTCCCGGCCGCGTTCACGTAGACACCGCCGGCGCTGCTGATGAGGAACTGGCCCTCGGTCTCGTTGTCGATGTTGATGTACGAGCGGAAGGTGAGGTCACCCGGCTTGAGGGCGTTGACGCCCGCGAACCCGTCCTCCTCGTCCACCGTGAACAGCGCCTCGATCGGCCCGTGGGCGACGTCCTCGGCCTCGATGAGGGCCATGATCATGGCCACGCCGCTGCCGTCATCGGAGCCCAGGGTGGTCCCGGTGGCGTGGACCCAGTCGCCGTCGAGGACCGACGCGATGGGATCGGTGGCGAAGTCGAAGGTGGTGTCGGCCGTCTTCTGGGCGACCATGTCGAGGTGGGCCTGCAGGACGACGCCGGGCCGGTCCTCCATGCCCGCCGTGGCGGGCACCTCGATGATCACGTCGCCCACATCGTTGACGGTGGTCGTGTAGCCCAGTCCCCGGCCGAAGTCGGCCACGAAGGCGCTCGCCTTGCCCTCCGCATGGGAGGCGCGCGGGATGGCATTGAGCTCCGCGAAGTGCCGCCAGACGGCCTCGGGATGCATGCCGGCGACGGCATCGACCAGCGGGATCGGGCCCTGGGCGCTGGGCGCAGGGGTCGCCGGGTCGGTTGTCGCAGGCGTTGCCACGGGCGTTGCCGGCGCGGGCGTGGCGCCGCCCACCGAGGGTGCCGGGGTCGCGGCGGTGGAGGAGCATCCGGCGAGGAGCATGCACGCGGCCAGGGCGGCAGCGAGCGTGTGGGCCGGCGGACGCCGCACGTGGCACGGTCGGGTATTCGGGCGCATCGGAAACCTTGGGCTGCGGGTGGTCGTGTGCCCACTACACGCCCGGGCATCGTCGAGGGTCAGGGTCTTGGGTCCCGGACGCTGCGGGACCGCTGCGGGTTCGCCGTTCGCCGTGTCCTACAGCCGGTCCGGGCGCCCGGTACGTGCCGCGTCGCGGCCCGGTGCCCACCCGGGCGTTCCACCCCCGGAAAGCGATCAGGCAGCCGTGGTCCCCAGCGCGATCAGGACGATGGCCGTCGCCGCCAGGACGATCCCCACCAGGTGCCCCCGTCCCAGCCGCTCACGGAGCAGGCCGAGCGCGAGGATCACCGTGACCACCGGGTACAGCGACGAGAGCATCGCGGCGATCGCGAGCATGCCCGTCGTCGCCGCCCCGAGATACGCGGCATTGGCGACGACATCGAGCAGGCCTGCACCAGCGAGGAGGCGCGCATCGCCACGCGCCACGCGCCACGGCCGGCGCAGGACCAGGACGAACAGCCCGATCCCCAGGAGCGCCTCCACCCGCAGGACCGCGAGCACGCTGAACGTCGAGGCGGCGGACACCTGGGCCAGCGTGGTGAACGAGATCCCGGTCAGGGCGCCGGCTGCGATCCCCCACTGCCAGCCCGACGGCCCGTCGCCGTCGTGCCCGGGCGACCGCGTCACGAGCACGACCGAGACGAGCGCGAGCGCGATGCCGGCGACGGCGACCGGCTGCGGCACCCCCTGGAGGACCATGCCGGCCCCAACGGGGATCGAGGCGCCGATCACGCCGGCGGTCGGGGCCACCACCCCCATCCGCCCGACGGCGAGGCCGTGGTAGAGGATGGTCACGCCCACGACACCGACAGAGCCCGTGACCAGCGCGAAGACCAGGTCGTGCGAGGAGGGCAGCGGCTCGGCGCGGACGATCACCATGACGACCGCGACTGCGAGCCCGACGCCCTGGAACGCGAGCATGACGCCGTAGACCGGGTTCCGGCGCGACAGCACCCCGCCGGCGAAATCGCCGGTACCCCAGCCGAGGGCGGCCGCGAGTCCCAGCACGACGACGATCAGACCCTGCTCCATCGCGAGATCATGCCCGAGCGGACAGACGGAACCGGCCGGTGTCTCACCGTGGTGCCTGCAAACCTCCCTCACTCGTGCGATACCGGCGGGCGGCCCGGGGGTTGATAGTGGCCCCGAGACGCGGCGGGAGGCCGCAGGGTCTGGCCTGGACTTCGATACGGGGGGCTCCGGATGACGGCAGCAGGCAACGCTCGGACCCCTGCCGGTCCAACCCCGGACCCGGGGGCGGAAGTCGTGCTGGCCGCGATCCCCATCGGCATCTGCGTCGTCCGCGTGCCGCCCGACGGCATGCCCGCCTTCGATTACATCAGCCCGCGGGCAGCACGGGTCCTGGGCCTGACCCCAGCGGAGCTCGACCGTGATCGGCACCTCGCCTTCGGAGGTGCCACGCCGGCCGACCGGAACCGGCTGGTCGCCGGCATGCGCAGGGCGGCCGCCGGTGGGTCCGGGTTCACGTGGACGGGGACGATGGTGGTGGACGGTGCCGAGCGTGCGGTTCGCATCGATGCCGAGCCCGAGCCCCAGTCCCCCCGCGGCGACGGAGTCCCCCGCCGGTTCGGGATCGTGGAGGACATCACCGAGGCGGTTGCGGCCGCTCGCGCCGTCGCCCTCCGGGAGGCCGCGCTCCAGGAGGCCGAGCACGTCGGGAGGGTGGGCAGCTGGACCCTGGTCCCGGCCGGGGGCAACAGCTGGAGCGACGAGCTGTTCCGGATCCACGGTGTGGACCCCGCGGACGGCGTGCCACCCGTCGCCCGCTACGCGAGCTTCCTCACGGACGAGGACTTCGCTCGCGCCGATGCCGCGATCAACGGCGTTCTCGAGCGCGGCGTGCCCTACGAGATCGAGTACGACATCCACCGTCCGGACGGGAGCACGCGCCGGATACTCTCGCGCGGCGCTCCCATCCGTGACGAGGCAGGCGATGTCCGTGGGGTCCGTGGCACGATCGCCGACATCACCGAGCTTGCCGACGCCCGCGATTCGGCCCGTGCGTCGGCAAGCCTCCAGCGCAGCGTGTTCGAGGCCATCGCGGATGGGATCGTGGTCCAGGACCTTGAGGGCCGGATCACCGCGGCCAATCCCCAGGCCCGGCAGATCCTGGGCCTCGAGCTTGACGACATCACCGGGCTGACGTCGTTCGATCCGCGCTGGGAGGCCCTCGACGAGAACGGCAGTCCGTTCCCGGGGGACCGGCACCCTGCGATGGTGACGCTCGCCACCGGTGAGCCGTGCCGCGACGTCCTGATGAACCTCGCCCACCCCGATGGGCGGCGGGTCTGGATCCGGGTCAACTCCGAGGTCCTGCGGGATGACACAGGCAGCACGGTGGGGGTGGTCGCCTCGTTCACCGACGTGACGGCGCAGCGGGCCCTCGAGGAACGCCTCCGCCAGGCAGAGCGGCTCGAGGTCGTGGGCCGCCTGGCGGGCGGCGTCGCTCACGAGTTCAACAACATGCTGGTCGGGATCCTGGGCTTCGGCGAGGTCGCCCGCGATGCCCTGCCCGTGGACACCCAGGTCCGTGCGGACGTCGAGGCGATCATCCACGAGGCCGGGCGGGCGGCACAGCTGGTCCGCCAGCTCCTCGCCTTCAGCCAGCGCCAGATGCTCCTGCCCTCGGTCGTTGACGCCGGTGCCGTCGTGATGGCGATGGAGCCCGTGCTGCGGGAGCGTCTCGGCGACCGGATCGGACTCACGATCACCTCCCGGCCCGATCTCCCTCCGATTCGGATCGATCCGGCGCAGATGGAGCAGGTGATCACGGAGCTGGTGGTCAACGCCCGGCTCGCCATGCCCGACGGCGGGGCGCTCGCGATCGCCGTGCTGCCCGAGGTCGAGGTCGCGGCGGCGGCCGGGGATGCCGTCGAGGCCGGGCGCCCCAGGATCGAGCCCGGGGTCCGGCTGGTCGTCGCCGACACCGGCACGGGGATGGATGCGGCAACCCTCGCCCGCGCCTTCGAGCCCTTCTTCACGACCAGGGGCCTGGGCATGGCAACGGGCATGGGCCTCTCGACCGTCCTGGGCATCGTCGAGCAGTCGGGAGGCCGGGTGGGCATCCATTCAGCGCCAGGGGCCGGAACAACCGTGCTGATCAACCTGCCGGCGGCCCGCGATGACGGGGGCGAGTGAGCCGGGACCCGATGCACGGGTGCGCCGACCCGGTCGGCGCGACGATCAGGCCGGCTCCACCGGCTGGCGCAGCAGCGTCCGCAACCGCTCGGGGGCAGCCCGCCTCGGGTCACCGAGATAGATCTCGTGGTGGCGGCCACGAGGCCGGAGGCCGGCCGCGGCGATGGCGGCGTGAAGGCGCTCGATCGTCGGCCGCTCGGCCGCGTACGGCCCGACGTGCAGCAGCTGCGCCACCGGGCCCTCGTCGAGGAGCTCCACCCGCAGGCCGGGCGCGAGGGCGGGATCGAGTCGCTCGCGGCCCTTCGCGAGCGATGCCGCCAGCTCCGCTTCGCTCGCCTCGTCCGGCAGGGCGATCAGCAGCGTCCACCGCCACGGCGCCCGGTCCGGCCCCAGGATCGCGTCGAGATCGGTGGTCCCGTCGGCGGTCCAGTAGAGCCCCTCGAGCATGCCCGCCGGACGGTCCGCGCCACGCCGTTTGAGCGCGAAATGGAGGTCGTAGGCGGTGGTGTAGAGGCCCGGCATGCGCGGCCCGAAGGTCTCCTCCCCGGCCGCCCCGTCGCCGTCGATCATCACGGCGCGGACAGGTGCCGGAACGAGGAACCGGACCACGCCCGGCCTGGCGACCAGCTCAGCACGGCGATCGGGGGCATGCCCGACGGGAACGGGCGCGGGCGATGGATCCATGGCGCACACGGTAGCCAGGCGGAGACGCGACCGCACCTGCCCGTGCGCCCGAACGGCCCGGGCCCGGTGGAACGTCCCGGTCGAGCGTCGCGGTCTGCGCCTCGGCTCCGGCGGAGCGCCCGTGCACGCCGGGCTCGGGGTCAGGCGACCGAGGCGCCCAGGAGCATGCCGATCGCGTAGGTGACCGCGGCCGCCGCCAGGCCCAAGCCCGCCTGTCGTGCCCCGACGAGGAGCGGCGGGCGGTGGGTCAGGATGCTGACCGACGCCCCGACGGCGAACAGCGACACGGTCGAGACCAGCAGGGATGCCCAGAAGGCGAGCATGCCGGTCGCGAGCACGTACGGGATCACCGGGATGATGGCCCCGATCGAGAAGGCGGTGAAGCTGGAGCCGGCGGCCGCCATCGGCGAGCCCATGGTCGCCTCGGAGAGGCCGATCTCGTCGCGGATGAAGGTGTCCAGCGCACGGCCGTGATCCTCCATCACGCGGCCCACGATCAGCTCCGCCTCGGCCTCGGACAGGCCCCGGGCCACGTAGATCTGGCGCAGGATCTCGGCCTCGACCTCGGGCTGGTCGCGCAGATGAGCCTCCTGGAGCCTGACCTGGTAGTCCAGCACCTCGCGCTGGCTGCGCACGCTGATGTACTCGCCAACCGCCATCGAGAAGGCGCCCGCGAGGAGGCCCGCGATCCCCGCGATCAGCACCGACTTGTTGTCGTTGCCGGCTGCGGCGCCAACGCCCATGACCAGGGCGAGGTTGCTGACCAGGCCGTCGGACGCGCCGAAGACCATCGGCCGCACGATCGAGGCGCCGGGGGTGTCATGCGGGCCGGTCGGCGTGAGAAGGGCGCGGACCCGGTCGCGGGCGGTGAGGAAGGCGGACATGGAGGCTCGATCTGGGCGGGCGTGGATGCCGCCGATGATGCCACCTGCCGCCAAACGCAGGCGGGACGGGCACTGCCGGGCTCGGTACCGATGCCCCGTCCGTGCGCTGGAACCAGTCATCCCGGTGATCTCGGGCACGGTACCCTCAGCCGGGAGCAGAACGAGATGATCGAAGCGGACCCGAACGCACCACGCCGCCCCGCGCGCCCCGAACGCCCCGCAGGTTTGGATCCCGCCACGCCCGCTTGCGGCCCCGGATCGGCGCCCGCGCCGGATGACACGGGTGTCGCCCGCTGGGCCGGCCCGCGCCGACGGGCGGACGCGGCGTGTGGATCGCCCGGGAGCTGCGGGCCACGCACGAGACCCAGCCGGCCGATGGCTTGGGCGAGGGGCCGCCGGTGAGCGACGCACACCTCCTGGCCGCCCTCGACAACACCCCGGACGCTGTCGCCATCTTCCACCCGGTGCTCGACGCCGCCGGCCGCCTCGAGGACGTGGAGCCGCTCTACCTCAACCGCACCGCCCGCGACCGCTGGTTCGGCGGGGCAACGCTCGCCTCCATGGCCGGCCGCCGGTTGTTCGCGAGCGATCCCCACCTCAGGCTGCTGGTCGAGACCTGCCGCGAGGTCGTGGAGACCGGCCGTCCCTACCGCGAGGTACGACGGTTCGACAGCCCGACCGGGACCTTCTGGGCGGACGTGTCGGTGACGCTCACCGACGAGGGCCTGGTCCATGCCAGCCGGGACGTGACCGATGCCCAGCTTGCGCGCGAAGCCCTCGAGGAGAGCCGCGCCGGCTTCGCGCACGCACAGCGGATCGCGGGCGTCGGCAGCTGGGTCCTCGACCTGCCCACGGGGCGCCAGACCTGGAGCGACGAGCTCTTCCGGATGCTCGGTGTGCCGGTGGCGGACGAGGCGCCGCCGATGGCCGAGCTGGCCGGCCTGTTCGTGTCCGGCAGCGGCGAACACCTCCGGGAGGAGCTGGACCGGGTAGGACGAGATGGCGGCACGTGCGAGGTGCTCGTCTCGTTCCGTCGGCCGGACGGGCAGACGGGTGAGGCGATCGCCAGGGGCGAGGCCGTTCGCGGCCCGGACGGGTCGATCACCACGGTGCACGGCACGGTCGCGGATGTCACCGAGCTGCGCCGGTCACAGGCCGCCCTCGAGGCACAGCTGCGCCAGGCGCAGCGCCTCGACGCGATCGGACGCCTGGCGGGCGGCATCGCCCATGACTTCAACAACCTCCTCGCGGCCATCAGCGGCTATGCCGAGCTGGTTGACGAGCGGCTCGACGACGCCTCGCCCGAACGCGCCCACATGGCACAGGTCCTGGCGGCAACGGATCGCGCGGCAGTGCTCACGCGCCAGTTGCTGCGGTTCAGCCGCCGTGAGCCACTCGCCCCGGAGTTCCTCGACCCGGACGCGGTGATCGAGCACCTGCTGCCGATGCTCGACCGCCTCGTGGGCGTCCGTGTTCGGATCACGATGAGTCATGGCTCCGAGGGGGCGCAGGTCCTCGCCGATCCGGGCCAGCTCGAGCAGGTGGTGGTCAACCTTGTCGTCAACGCCCGCGACGCCATGCCGGACGGCGGGGAGATCAGGATCACCACCTCGACCATGCACGTGGACGAGGCCGACCGCGGGCCCGGGCTGGCCGGACCGGACGGGCGCGTGCTGCGGATCACGCTGAGCGACACCGGCTCCGGTATGGACGAGGCGACCCTCGCCCGGATCTTCGATCCGTTCTTCACCACCAAGGAGGTGGGGGACGGGACCGGGATGGGTCTCGCGACCGTCTACGGGATCGTGACGACCTTCGAGGGCAGGATCGACGTCCGTTCCGGGCCGGGGGCCGGGACGACCTTCACCATCGACCTCCCCGCCCATGCCCCGGCAATCGCCGGATCGTCATCCGTGGCCTCCACGACGACCCGGAGGGAGACGGCCGATCGCCCGCTGACGATCCTCGTGGCCGAGGACGAGGACACGATCCGCGCCCTGGTCGGGCGAGCGCTGCGCCGTGCCGGGTACCGCGTGACCACGGTCCCGTCCGGTGATGCGGCGCTGCCCCTGATCCTCGATCCGGACTCCGTGGTGGACGCCCTCGTCACGGACATCCGGATGCCGGGCATGCAGGGCACGGAACTGGCGCGGCGTGCCCGCAAGGCACGACCTGGCCTCCCGATCCTGATCATGTCGGGATACGTGGAGGATGCCGTCGTGCAGCTCGAGGGCGAGTACGGGATCGTGGTGGTGGACAAGCCGTTCCAGATCAAGGCCTTCCTGCGCCGGCTCCACGAGACGTTCGACGAGGCAGCAGCCCACGCCCGACCCTGAGGCGTCG
>JBAXFC010000008.1:0-20608 GCA_037140135.1 Chloroflexota bacterium | reverse complement strand
TCGAGGCGCTCGAGGCATGGCAGGCGGATCCGACCGACGAGAACCGGCACATCCGCCCCGCGCGCCTCGAGTCGGCTCTCGCGGTCGCAGGGGCACAAGGCGCGGTGCTCCAGCTGAGCGCGCCGCCACTGACCACTCTCGAGCTGCGGGCGGGCTCCCTGGCTGCAGCCGAGGACGGCGATCTCGCTGCCGTCGGGCGGTTCTCCCTCGGTTCGCACGACGTGCACGACGCGCTGGGCGTCCTCTACGTCGATGCCCCGGATCCCGCCGCCATCGAGCTCGCCCGGGCGCTCGAGTTCGTCATCGAGGCCGCCTGGTCCCGGGCCGAGGTCCACGGGCGTGCGCAACGCCTGGTCGCCCTCGAGGCCGCCACGCGTGCGATCGCGGCCGAGCTCGACATCGACCGGGTCCTCGGGCTCATCGTGGACCGCGTGCGCGAGCTGGTCGGCGCCCGGTTCGCGGCGCTCGGCATCGCGGACGGTCGCGGCCGGATCGAGCGCTTCATCAGCAGCGGCATCTCCCCGGAGCTGCGGGCGGCGATCGGCGCGGTGCCGCGCGGCCACGGCCTCCTCGGTCTCGTCATCCGGGACGGACAGACCGTGCGCGCAACCGACATCGCGGACCATCCGGCCCGTTACGGCTTCCCGCCCAACCACCCGATGATGACGTCCTTCCTGGGCGCCCCGGTGACTGTCAAGGGTCGCTCGGTGGGGAACCTCTACCTGTCCGACAAGAAGAGCGGGGATCCGTTCAGCGCAGACGACGAGCACCTCGTCGAGATGTTCGCCGTTCACGCGGGCATCGCCATCGAGAACGCCCGCCTGCACGACCAGGTCCAGCGCATGGCCGTCGTCGAGGAGCGCGAGCGGATCGGCAAGGACCTCCACGACGGGATCATCCAGAGCATCTACGCGGTCGGGCTCGCGCTCGAGGACGTCCCGGAGCTGGTCGAGGACGAGGCCGGCCGGGCGGACGCCGTGGCTCGCGTGGACCGCGCGATCGACGCCCTCAACCTCGTGATCGCCGACATCCGCTCCTACATCCTGCGGCTGCGGCCGATGATGGGTGGACCGGAGGACCCGGTCGAGGCGCTCGCGCGGCTGGGCGAGGAGCTCGGCATGCACGCGGTCATCGACCTCGAGACCGACCTCGAGGGCGGCGCGGCCCTGATGCGCTCGCTGTCGCCGGACCGGATCACGGACCTGCTGTTCATCGCGCGCGAGGCCCTCTCGAACGTCGCCCGCCACTCGGGCGCCTCGCGGGCCGCCCTCGTCCTGACCGACCGCGACGGGGACCTGATCCTGGGCGTGGAGGACAACGGACGCGGCCTCGATCCCGCCCGCCTGCCCGGTCCGGATGCCTTCGGCCGGCACCAGGGGATCGGCAACATGCGCGACCGGTCGGTCGGCCTGGGGGGCACGTTCTCCATCGGGCGCCCGGATGGCCCCGGCACGCGTATCATCGTGCGCATACCGGTGCCAACGGGTGCCGGGTCTTCCGAGCGTCCCATTGTCGCCACCGGAGAGAGCCGAACGTGACTGATCTCGCATCGCATCCCCTGCGCCTGCTGGTTGTCGACGATCACGAGGTCGTCCGCCAAGGCCTTGTGGCGCTGCTCGACCGTCGCGAGGGTTTCCAGGTGGTCGCCGAAGCCGGCAGTGCCGCCGAGTCCATCGAGCAGGCCCGTCGCTTCCAGCCCGACATCGTGGTCATGGACGTCCGCCTGCCGGACGGCTCGGGCATCGAGGCCTGCCGGGAGATCCGCTCTGAGCTGCCCCTCACCCGCGTCGTCATGCTGACCTCGTACCCGGACGAGGAGGCGGTCCTGTCCGCCATCGTCGCCGGGGCCTCGGGCTACCTGCTCAAGCAGATCCGCGCCCGTGATCTCGTCGCCGCCCTCGAGAACGTCGGCCGCGGCGAGTCGCTGCTCGATCCGGCCGTGACCGAGAAGGTCCTCGAGCGGGTCCGGCGCATCGCCACCGGCGCCTACACCGACGAGATGGCCCAGCTCACCGCCCAGGAGCAGCGGATCCTGCTGCTCGTGGCGGAAGGCAAGACCAACAAGGAGATCGCGTCCGAGGTCTTCCTGTCCGACAAGACGGTGAAGAACTACGTGAGCTCCATCCTGTCCAAGCTGAACCTCGAGCGCCGGGCGCAGGCCGCCGCGTTCGTGGCCAAGCACCGGCTGGACCGCGGGGGCGCGTAGCCTCCTGCCGGAACCCGTGGAGGACGACCTCGTCGCCCACGGCCGCGTCCTGCGGATCGAGACCCGAGGCCGCGTCAGCGGGCGCGCGACGTCAGCGGCAGTCGGGTTCGCCGAGCGTCCGGGCGGCGCCGTCGTGGTCTCCGCCGGATCGGCGTCCGCCCATTGGGCCCGCAACCTGCTCGCAGACCCGGCCTGCCGCGTGACCATCGGCGGCGCGGCATTCGCCGCCATCGCGGAGCCGCTCGACCGGGCCGGGCACGCCGCCGCCGTCCGCGACCTGATCCTCAAGTACGGCACGCCGGCCGAAGGCCTCGGAGCGGGTCCGTCGTTCCTGCTGCGGCCCGCCCCCGGCTGACCCGTGACCGGCGGGGGCGTCGGCACGCCACCTACGGGAGGACCGGCACGCGGGGTCCTGCCATCCGGCCGCAGGATCCGTCGAACCGGGCGGACCATACTCCGGCCATGCGTATCGTGAGCCCGGAAGAAGCGGTCGCCGGCATCAAGTCGCGCGATCAGATCTATGTCCAGTGCGCGTCCGGTGTCCCGGAGGTGCTGCTCGAAGCGCTCGTCGCGCGGGCGCCCGAGCTGGCCGACGTCGGCATGATCCACCTGCACACGGAGGGTCCTGGGCCGCACCTTGCGCCGGCGATGGCACCCCACTTCCGCCACAGGGCGCTGTTCATCGGGCCCAACGCCCGCAGGGCGGTCAACGAGGGCCGGGCGGACTTCGTGCCGGTCTTCCTCTCCGATGTGCCGGAGCTGTTCCTCTCCGGGGCATACCCGCTCGACGCGGTCTTCGCGCACACCAGCCCGCCCGACGCCCACGGCTTCTGCTCGCTGGGCGTCTCCGTCGAGGCGATGCGGGCCGCGATCACGGCGGCGCGGACCGTGATCGTCCAGTTCAACCCCCGGATGCCGCGAACGCTGGGCGAGTCGTTCATCCACGTCTCCGAGATCGACCTCGCCTGCGAGGTGGACCAGCCCATCTTCGAGCACGCGCGGCCGGAGATCGGCCCGGTCGAGCGCCAGATCGGCTCGTTCATCGCGGACCTCGTCCCCGACGGGGCCACGCTCCAGCTGGGGATCGGCGCCATCCCGGCGGCGACCGCGGAGTTCCTGCACGGCAAGAAGGACCTGGGCATCCACACGGAGATGTTCACCGACGCCGTGGTCGACCTCGTCGAGGCCGGCGTGATCACCGGCATGGCCAAGGCCCGCAACCGGGGCAAGCTCGTGGCCGCCTTCATGATGGGCACGCGCCGCCTGTACGACTTCGTGGATGACAACCCGATGGTCGAGATGCGGGCCGTGGATTTCACCAACGACACCCACGTGATCCGCTCGTTCCGGGCGATGACCGCGATCAACTCGGCGATCGAGGTCGACCTCACGGGCCAGGTCGTCGCGGACTCGATCGGCTTCCGGATGTATTCCGGTGTCGGCGGCCAGATGGACTTCATCCGCGGCGCAGCCCTGGCACCCGAAGGACGGGCGATCATCGCCCTGCCGTCTGCCGCCGGCAGGGAGGACCAGATCTCGCGCATCACGGCCGCGCCCCAGGAAGGCGCCGGAGTTGTCACCACGCGGGCTCACGTCCGGACGGTGGTGACCGAGTTCGGGGTCGCCGAGCTGTGGGGCAAGAGCCTGCGCGAACGGGCCAAGGCGCTCATCGCGGTCGCCCATCCGAACCATCGCGACCGCCTCGCCCACGAGGCCCGCCTGCACCACGAGGTCTAGGACCGGCCCGGTCCCACCCGAGAATCACAAAACCCCCGCCGGAGCGAGGGCAGAGGTTCGGGTGGGTGCCGGGCGTCCCCTCCGGCACCCACCTCGTGTGCACTATCCGGTGCGTCACCCGTTTCCGGTGAGTGCCGATCGGACCACCTTCGCGGGACCTGCGGCACCTCGCGCGGGGATGCCCGGCCGACGACCTGCGCGCCCCACACGACGATGATGCAGGGGACGCGGAGGGGTGATCGCCTGCGGACGCCCGCTGGTTCCCCGGTGGATCGGCGCGAATGCCGCGAGCCCCTTCCTGAGGCAGATCGATGCAGATCGAACGCGTGCTCATCATGGGCGCCGCGGGCCGGGACTTCCACGACTTCAACGTCGTCTACCGGGATGATCCGGCGTTCAAGGTGGTCGCCTTCACCGCGACCCAGATTCCCGGCATCGCGGACCGCCGCTACCCGCCCGAGCTTGCGGGTGTCGGCTACCCGGATGGCATCCCGATCCGCCCCGAGGCGGAGCTGGAGCAGCTGATCCGGGATTTCGCGGTGGACACCGTGGTCCACGCCTACAGCGACGTCAGCCACGAGCAGGTCATGCACGCCGCCAGCCGCGTGCTCGCTGCCGGCGCCAGCTTCACGCTCCTCGGCCCCAAGGCCACGATGCTCGAGAGCAAGCGACCGGTTGTCTCCGTGTGCGCCGTGCGGACCGGCTGCGGCAAGAGCCAGACCAGTCGCCATGTTGCCGCGCTCCTCGAGGCCCAGGGGCTCAAGGTGGCCGTGGTCCGCCATCCGATGCCCTACGGCGACCTGGTCGCCCAGCGCGTGCAGCGCTACGAGACCTACGCGGACCTGGACCGCCACCAGACGACGATCGAGGAGCGCGAGGAGTACGAGCCGCACATCGACGCCGGCCGCGTCCTGTTCGCGGGCGTTGACTACGAGGCGATCCTGCGGGCCGCCGAAGCCGAATCCGATGTCGTTCTATGGGACGGCGGCAACAACGACCTCTCCTTCTACCGGCCCGACCTCGCCATCGTGGTGGCCGATCCGCTCCGCCCGGGCCACGAGCTGCGCTACCACCCCGGCGAGGCGAACCTGCGCTCCGCGGACGTGGTCGTGATCAACAAGGTGGACTCCGCAGCGCCCGAGGCCCTGGCCGCGGTCCGCGAGAGCATCGCGGCCGTCAATCCCAACGCCGCCGTCGTCGAGGCGCGGTCAGCGCTCACCCTCGAGGGCGGAGACATCGAGGGCAAGACGGTGATCGTGGTGGAGGATGGACCCACCCTCACCCACGGGGGCATGGCCTATGGAGCCGGCGTCGTCGCCGCGAAGCGCTTCGGTGCAGCCGGGTGCGCTGATCCGCGTCCGTACGCCACCGGCGAGCTGGCCGCCACCCTGGCCGCGTATCCGAAGCTCGATCGGCTGCTCCCGGCGATGGGCTACGGTGACAAGCAGATCCACGAGCTCGAGGCCGCCCTGGCGGCGATCCCGGCCGACGTGGTGCTCGCCGCCACGCCGATCGACCTCACCCGCGTGCTCAAGGTGGACAAGCCGATCGTCCGCGTCCGCTACGAGCTCGAGCCGGTCTCCGGCACGCTCGAGGCGCCGCTGGCGCCGGTGATCGTGCTGGCGAAGCGGGCGGCCGCCACCCGCTGACGGCCCGTCGTCATCCCCGTGGGCCGGCCCGGCACATGCTGCGGCCGGCCCGTTGATTCCCGGGACGGCGCGGGTGGTCCCGGCGACCCGGGCACATTCCGCGTTGCGGGCCCGCGGGGGGCCGCCCGGCAGGGGCACCCCGGCCATCTTCGGGCACCGCGGGAGGCGCAGCGGGACCAACGGCAGGCGCGGTGCCGGCGCTCCAGGCGGGACCATGAACAGGGTCCCCAAGGAGAACGCAATGCACGGATCGACACGCTCCCGGGTGGCAGTCCACCCGGCCGCAACGGGCACCAGGGCCGTCGTCTGGATCGAGCCCGGCCGGGCTCTTGTCGTGCTGGGAGGGGACGGTGACGAGGTCGCGTCCCACGAGGTGGCGATCCCCGATCTTGCAGCCGCGATGCCGCCCGCGCTCGCCGCGGTCGCCCACTCGATCGGAACGGCGGACCGGATCCTGGTGATGGGGGAGGAGGACCTCCGCACGGCCCTCGAGCGGGAGATCGTCGCCATCGGGCACCGGCCCGAGATCATCCGCGAGGCCGATGCGGCGGGCCCGATCGACGAGGAGGCGCTGGTCGCCCGCCTCCGGCGGCTGGTCTGACGGCCCGACGGCTCGCCCTGCCCGGGCCGACCGGCAGGGACCCCCGTCCGACCGGCACGCTGCCGCGGCGACCGACGGCACTCCCGGCGCGGAGTGGATCGGAACGAGCATGAGAACGTGGTTCCCGGCACGCGACTCCGTCGCGCGACCGTGCACCGCCCCCCGAGGACGCAACGCTGATGACGTCTAACCGGCAGGCCGGGTACCCCGACCTCGCCCCGGTCCGGAGCAAGGAGGGGTCCCGATGACCCAGCTCGCTCCTCCCTCCGTACGCATCCTTGTCTGCGGCAACGCGGACCGGGGCGACGATGGAGCCGCACTTTCCGCGGTCGCCACCCTGCTGCCGTCGCTTCCCACGGCCATGCTCGAGCGCCTCGAGGTCCGCCGGTGCGGACATCTCCGTGTTGAGGACCTGCTCGAGGTTCCACCCGGGGAGGTCTGCGTGCTGATCGACGCGGCCATGGGGATCCCCCCCGGCCATGTGGTGAGCATGCCCATCAGCGACATCACGATGGACCCGGCTGCCGCGCTGCCGCGCTCCTCGCACGAGCTTCCCATCGACGCGGTGCTCGGCGAAGCCAGGGACCGCCGCCCGGGCGGGCTCCCCGGCGGGACCTTCATCGGCATCGGCGGACGGCGTTTCGGCTATGGCCGTCCCCTCTCGCGCTCCGTCAGGCTCAACATGGCCGCCTTCCAGGCCGAGATCGTGGCAGAGTTGTCACGCCTCACCCATGTCCCATCGGGGCCCACCGCAGCAGGCTAGGTACGTGAACGTCGTCCCCGTCAACTCCCCGCGCCTGGTCGGCGAGCTGATGACCGCCACCCCGGTCGTCGTCCCCGCCGATGCCCCACTGGCCGACGCAGGCCGGCTCATGGAGCAGAATGGCTTCTCCGGCCTGCCGGTGATCGACGCCGATGGCGTCCTCGTCGGCGTGATCAGCGAGAGCGACCTGCTCCGCGCTCGGGCGACCGAGCACCTGTGGGCCAACTGGTCCACGTTGCGCGTCCGGAACCTGATGACCAGCCCGGCGCTCACGATCCGCACCGGTGATGCGCTCGTGGCGGCTGCGCACAAGATGGAGCGCCACCACGTGTCGCGCCTGGTCGTCGTGGGGGACACGGACGAGACCCGGCCGGTGGGCGTGCTCTCGATCTCGGACCTCGTGCGCGCGATGATCACGGCCTCCGAGGCCGCGGACGGACCCGTCGCCGCCAATGAGGCAGGCACGCCCGAGGAGACCGCCCCGGTCGTGGTGGCGGACCTCGACGAGGCCGCAGGCGACTGACGCTCCGGACCGGCGTCGGGGGCCTGGCGACGCGCCGGCGCTGCTAGGCGACGACCTTCTCGAGGCCCGCCTCGTAGCCCGCGTCGAAGGCGGCGATGTCCGCCGCAACGAGATCCGGGCGCTTGTTGCCGAGGAGCCGGGCCAGCGCCGCATGGACGTTCTCCGGGTCCACGAAGCGCCGCCTGCCCAGGAGCGCCCCGAGCGCCACGACGGAGACCAGCTTGTCGTCACCGGCTTTGCGGGCCAGCGACGTGCACGGGACGTCGAGCACCTCCAGGTCGGCTCGGCCTGCCTCCGCCTCGATGAGCGTCGTGTTCACGACGAGCAGGCCGCCGGCCGCCACCTTGGGCGTGTACTTCGCCATTGACGGCGGGTTGAGCACGACCGCGTGGTCGGCCCGGTCCACGATCGGGGAGCCGATCGCGCGATCGGACACGATGACCGTGCACGAGGCGGTGCCGCCCCGCATCTCGGGTCCGTAGGAGGGGATCCACAGGACCTCCAGCCCCTGGCCGAGGGCCGCTTCCGCGAGCACCTTGCCGGCGAACAGGATCCCCTGGCCGCCGAACCCGGCGATGATGGTCGAGCGTTCCACGGTCACTCCTCCAGCCGTGCGGCGGCCCGCTTGGCGAGCGGTCGCGGCGGTGCCGCGGCGGCACATCCGGCTGGCGACGAGGCGGGACCGGCCGGCATCGGCAGCCCCGGGGCGATCCCCTTGGCGCGATCGACGAAGGTGCCGGTCCTGTAGGCGGACATCACGTCCGACGCCAGGCGGGCCATCGCGTCGGACGGGGTCATGCCCCAGCCGACCGGGCAGGTCGAGAGCACCTCGACGATGGAGAAGCCCTTGCCCTCGAGCTGGACCTCGAACGCCCGCTTGATGGCGGCCTTCGTCTTGCCCACGAGCACAGGATCCGCGACCGAGGTCCGGGCCGCGTACTGCACGCCCGGCAGGATCGAGAGCATCTCGGTCACCGGGAGCGGGTAGCCGGTCGTCTCGACGTCCCGGCCGTTGGGGCTCGAGGTCGTCTTCTGACCGGGCAGCGTGGTCGGGGCCATCTGGCCGCCGGTCATGCCGTAGATGCCGTTGTTGACGAAGATGGTCGTGAAGCGCTCGCCGCGGGCCGCCGCATGGACGATCTCCGCGGTGCCGATCGCGGCGAGGTCGCCGTCGCCCTGGTAGGTGAAGACGACCTGGTCCGGCCGGACGCGCTTGACGCCGGTTGCGACCGCGGCGGCTCGGCCGTGCGGTGACTCCACGGCATCGAGGGCGAGGTAGTCGTAGGCGAACACGGAGCAGCCGACCGAGCCGACGAGCATGGTCCGCCCGCCGATGCCGAGCTCCTCGAGGACCTCGGCCAGGACGCGGTGGACGATGCCGTGGCCGCAGCCCGGGCAGTAGGAGGTGGGCTTGGACAGGAGCGACGGGCGCCGGTAGATGGTCCGGCCCTCGACGGCTCCAATGGCGGGCGCGATCACCGGTCGCCTCCCTTGGCGTGGTGCCCGGCAAGGGGCTCGACGGGGTGCGTTGCAGCCCAGGCCTCCCGGGCTGCCGCGAGGATCTCGTCCGGGGACGGCACCATGCCGCCCGTCCGCCCGAGGAAGGAGACGGGGACGGCACCTTCGATCGCGAGCCGCACGTCCTCGACCATCTGGCCGGCCGAGAGCTCCACGGTGACGATGGCCCGGGCAGTCGCGGTCACGGCGCGCAGGGCCGCGGACGGGAAGGGCCAGAGCGTGATCGGCCGGAAGAGACCCACGCGCAGGCCGTCGGCGCGGGCGCGCTCCACCGCCGTCCGCGCGATGCGGGCTGCGGTCCCGTAGGCGGCGATGACGACGTCGGCGTCCTCGAGCTGCTCTCCGGCCCAGCGGATCTCGTTGGCCTCGATCTCACGATAGGTGGCCTGGAGCACATCGTTGTGGGCCTCGAGGTCCTCGGCCCGCAGGTTGAGCGAGTGGATCGACCGGGGCTCGCGACCCTCGGCGCCCTCGATGATCCAGTCGGGTGTCGTGCGCGGGACGGAGCGGAAGCGGGGCTCGACCGGCTCCATCGCCTGGCCCAGGATCCCGTCGGCGAGGAACATCACCGGCGTCCGGTAGCGCTCAGCGATCGCGAACGCCTCGCCGATCAGGTCGATCGCCTCGCTGATCGAGTCGGGGGCCAGCACCGGCGTCCGGTAGTCGCCGTGGCCGTGGCCCTTGGTGGCCTGGAAGTAGTCCGCCTGGGATGGGCCGATGCTGCCGAGGCCCGGGCCGCCGCGCATCACGTTGACCAGGACACACGGCAGGCGCGAGCCCGCCATGTATGACATCCCCTCGGCCATGAGGCTGATGCCCGGGCTCGAGGAGGAGACCAGGACCCGGGCGCCAGCCGCGGCCGCGCCCAGGGCCATGTTGATGGCCGCGAGCTCGCTCTCGGCCTGGACGAAGGCGCGGCCCTCCTCGGGCATGCGCCGGGCCATCCATTCGAGGAGCTCGGCCTGGGGAGTGATCGGGTAGCCGAAGTAGGCGTCGCAGCCGGCCGCGATCGCCGCCTCGGCGATCGCCTCGTTGCCCTTCATCAGGACACGGGCCGGCGCGGGAGACGCCTCGCCGCCGGTCCCTGGCGGCGAGGCGATGGGGCGGGGGCGATCGGCCCCCGCGGGGCGGGCGAGGACGGCCATCGCTGTGATCAGGCCTCCCTGGGGCGGGCGAACACCGAGATCGCCGCATCGGGGCACATGCGCGCGCACTTGGCGCAGCTGGTGCAGGCATCGGGATGGATCAGCAGGGCGGGGTGGTGGCCCATCGCGTTCACGTGGGACGCGTCGAGCGCCAGCGCGCCGGGCTGGCAGACGTCGATGCAGAGGCCGCAGCCCTTGCATCGGTCGCTCGCGACCAGGACGGGTCGGAACGTTGGGGTGCCGCTCGGGAGGTGTCGGAATGGACCCTCGATGAGCGGAGTGGACATCGCCATGCGTGGCACCTCCACGCCTGAGGATGACGTTGCGGAAAGGTTGCGGGCAGGGTCCTTTGCACCCTCGGCGCGGGCCGGTCCTCCCAGCACCCCACCCACGTTCGTGGGGGTACTTCCGTCGCACCAGGCGCAGGTGCGGCGGTCCCGGGTGTGTCACGATCCGCCCAGCCGGGTCCTCCCGGGACACCGTCCGAAGGGGTGCGCCAGCAGATGGGCGACCAGGTTCCCGATTCCGATGCCGAGCCTGTCCAACCGCTCCCGGCGGGGCTGGAGCCTGACGTTGCCGAATGGCTCGAGATGGGCGAGGCGTTCGCACAGGCCGATTCCGCCTCGGCGGTTGCCGAGCAGCCGGGCAACCCGCTGGGCGGGGCCGTCCAGGAGATCGACGGGGCAATCGCCGTCGGGCTGACCCTGATCGACTTCTGGTTCTTCAACCGCGTCGTGGGCATGGGGGTGCGGCAGCCGGTGACCCCTGCCACGCTGGCGGCCGTCGAGGACTTCTACGCGGGGCTCGGCCTCCGGCAGGGAGCAATCCACGTCGCGAATGGCGCACAGCCGGCGGACTTTCCGCGGCTGCTCGCCGAGGGGGGATGGACCCAGGGCGGCCGCTGGGTCAAGATGTGGCACGACTTGGCCTCCATCGATCCCGTTGCGGACGGCGTCCGGATCGAGCGGATCGGGCCGGAGGCTCGCGAGGCATACGGGGACATCGTCATGACGACGTTCGAGATGCCGGATCCCGTCCGGCCGATCGCAACGGCGACTGTCGGCCGTCCGGGCTGGTCGCACTACCTCGGGTACGAGGGGGACGCCGCGGTCGCTGTCGCTGCGCTCTACGTCAGGGATGGCGTCGGCTGGCTCGGCTTCGGGGGGACGCTGCCCGAGCACCGGGGCAAGGGCTGGCAGACGGCGATGTTCCTCCAGCGGCTCGCCGATGCGCGCTCGGCGGGCTGCCGGTTCGCCGTCACCGAGACAGGCGAGGAGACCGAGAAGGACCCGGTGAACCACTCGTACCGGAACATGGTCCGGACGGGCTTCAAGCTGGGCTACGCGCGCCGCAACTGGTACCGGCTGGGCTGAGCGTGGCCACCCCGCCCCGCTCCAAGCTGACGCCCAAGATCATCCTCGAGGGGACGAGGCTCACCCACAAGACGGACCTCGCGTTCGCGCTCAACGAGCATCCGCGGCTGGTCGGGCCCCGGCGCTACCGCTACCACTCGCCGTTGATCTCAGCGGAATGGTGCGGGTTCACGCCGGTGCCGTGGGGTCGCGGGCCCATCAACTTCGAGCCCGGAGGTGACGAGGAGGCGCGGGCCCTGGCGGTCTTCGACACGTGGGTCCGGCTGATCGAGCTCCAGCCCCATTACTCCTGGATCATCGACCGGTTCCACCTCTCCGCCCGGGCGTTCCAGATCGCCGAGCACGGGCATGACGTGGACTTCACGGCGCTCGAGGACCGGCTCGCCGCGCTCGACGTCCACCTGGTCCTGTGCACGCGGCGGGACGGCACCTGGGGGGCGGCCCGCGCGGAGCGCCTGCTGGTCTCGGGGAACCCGTCGCAGTACGACGACCTGGGACGGTTCCGCGCCGAGCAGGACCTGCTCCGCCGGCTGGCGGGGGAGTCGCGGCTCAACGTGCTCGAGCTGGACACGACCGATGGGGACGTCGAGGCGTTGTGCGGCCGGGTCGCGGACTGGATGGCGGGCACCGGGGGGCTCTGGCCTCGCGAGGGGTAGCGGCGGCGGCTCGGGCGCGCCGCCGCGGGACGGATCCGGCCAGCCGGTGTCTCGCCGATGGTCGCATGGTGAGCCTGCGGGCGCCCCGGGGTGCATTCCTGCTCGCGAGGCGGCCCGGTTGGCACGGTCTCGCGCCGAGAAGGTGCGCTCCCGCTCGCCGCGTGACCTGTCCGGCCAGCGCGGGCGTCCGTTTGCCCAGGTGGCGAGCGGAGGCTGAGTGAGCACGCGCCGGGCGCACCTGAGGAGCGGTCGCCCGGCGAACGGGCCTCCCCAGCCTGGAGTCCGGACCGCCTCCCGCCGGGGGTCCCATCGGCCCGAACCGATCGGCCCGTGGGCCGGGGGCCGGGTCCCGTCCCGTCGGTACGAGGGGCACTTATGCGCATCTGCGCATATATCGATGATGCATGCATGGACGAGATCACGATCCTGCAGGCCGAGGTCCTGAAGACGCTCGCCAATCCCCGGCGGCTGGACATCCTCCATCGCCTTGCCGAGGGTCCCTGCGAGGTGGGCCGGCTTGCCGAAGAGCTCGGCATCAGCCAGCCCAACGTCTCCCAGCACCTCTCGGTCCTTCGTTCCGCAGGCCTCGTTGACGCCGAGCGCGACGGTCGCGAAGTCCGCTACCGCCTCACCGATCCCGACGTCATCACGGCGTGTGCCGTCATGCGTGGCGTCCTCCAGCGACGCCTGGACCGCCTCGGCCGCCTGTCGCTCCACGACCAGGTCGCGACGGGGCTGGTCGAGATCCAGTAACCGGCCACCGGGAGACAGCAATGGACGAGACGATCAACTTCGTCGTGTTCTCAGGCACCGACGACAAGCTCCAGGCGCTCGCGGTGATGACCGCCGGCGCCGCCGCGCTGGAGAAGAAGGTCAACATCTTCCTCCAGTACTGGGGCTTGCGCGCCTTCACCAAGGCGTCGATCGACGCGGACCACGGGCTCGCGGCGGAGGCAGGCGAGAGCGGCCGGGCCGCGGTCGATGCGCTCGCGAGGGCAGGCCAGGCCAGCTGGGCGGACACGCTCCGGATGGCCAAGGAGCTGGGGCAGGTCGACATCGAGGCCTGCTCCCTGTCCATGGATCTCCTCGCGCTCGAGGAGTCCGATCTCGATCCGCTCGTTGACGGTGTGGAGGGCGTGACCGCCTTCTACCTCAACGCGGGCGATGCCCAGATCGTGTTCATCTAGGAGGCACCAGGAACATGGCAGACCAGCAGGTCGACGCACGCGGGCTCAGCTGCCCGATGCCGATCGTCAAGACGGCACAGGCCGTGAAGGCCATGGCGTCGGGCCAGACCGTCGAGGTCCTCGCCACCGATGCCGGGGCGGTCAAGGACTTCGCCGCGTGGGCCAAGACCACCGGCAACGAGATGGTCGAGCAGACCGTCGACGGCGGCGTGTACCGCTTCGTCATGCGCAAGAAGTAGGACCGACCGATGACTGTCGCAGAACTCCCCATCAGCCCCGAGACCCTGCCGGCTCCCGAGCCCGCGCCCGAAGGCGCCACCCGGCAGGGCATCGCGATCATCTGCTACAGCGGTGATCTAGAGAAGACCTGGGCCGCCATGATCCTCGCCTCGACCGCAGGCGCGATGGGGATGCCCGCCAAGGTGTTCATCACCTTCTGGGGCCTCCAGACCTTCGTGAAGCCTTCCAGGCGGGTGACCGGCGACAACTGGATGCAGAAGATGCTGTCCATCATGTCGCGCCCCGGCATTGCGCACCGCAAGCTGTCCAAGATGAACTTCATGGGCATGGGCCCGTGGATGATGCGCAGCCTGGCCAGGAAGTACAACGTCTCATCGCCGGCCGAGCTGCTCGAGATGGCCCAGATGCTGGGCGTCGAGTTCGTCCCGTGCCAGATGACCATGGACATGTTCGGCATCAAGTACGAGGACCTCATGGACGGCATGGGCGAGCCCGTCGGGGCCGCCACGTACCTCGGCTTCGTCGCCGACGGCGCCGCTCCGCTGTTCATCTGACGCCGGCCGCTCGCGGGCGACGTCACCCGTCCCGCGTCGCCCGCGGCACCGCGCCGCAAGGGGAAAGGACCCCCGCACCATGACCGAAGCAACCATTCCCGAGATCACCCGCAGCATCGACGCGCGCGGCAGCTTCTGCCCGGGCCCCCTGATGGAGCTCATCCGCGGCATGAAGGAGTCCGAGGTCGGCGACGTCCTCTCCATCCTCTCGACGGACAAGGGCAGCAAGACCGACATCCCCAAGTGGATCGAGAAGGCCGGCCACACCCTGATCGGCGTCTTCAGCCGCGACGGCTTCGACGAGATCGTCGTCGAGAAGGTCCGGTAACGGCATGCAGCGAGTCGTCGTCCTGGGCGGCGGCGTCGGAGGCACCCTCACGGCGAACCTGACCGCCCGCAAGCTGAAGCGCGAGATCGCGGCCGGGGAGGCCGCGGTGACGGTGGTCGACGCCAGCGGTGCCCATGCCTACCAGCCGGGCTACATGTACATCGCGATGGGCAACGAGCGGCCCGAGAACCTCGTCCGCCCGGAACGCTCGCTGCTCGACAAGAACGTGGGCCTGCTGGTGGACACCGTCACCGGGATCGACACGGCGGGCCAGAAGGTCACCCTGGGCTCAGGCACGGTGCTCGCCTACGACCAGCTGGTGATCGCCACCGGGTCGCGGATCGTGCCCGAGGAGATGGCCGGCTTCGACACCGAGGCCCACCACTTCTACTCCGCTGAGGCGGCAGCGAAGCTGCGCTCGGCGCTCGACGGGTTCACGGGCGGCAGGATCGTCATCGGCATCGCCGGCATCCCGTACAAGTGCCCGCCCGCGCCGCTCGAGGTGGCGTTCCTGGTCGAGTCCGAGCTGCGCGAACGCGGCCTGCGCGACAAGACCGAGATGACCTTCCTCTCACCGATCAATCGGGCGTTCACGATCGAGAGCGTCTCCGAGATGGCGACCCCGATCCTCTCCGGGAAGGGGATCCGCCTCGAGCTGCTGGCCGGGGTGGGGGAGATCGATGCCGAGCGCAAGGTGGTCATCACCGACGCCTTCGAGGAGCACCCGTACGACCTGCTCATCTGCGTGCCGCCGCACCGTGGCGCCCAGGTGGTGGTCGATGCGGGACTCGCCCCCAAGTCCGGCTGGCTGCCCACGGACCGCAACACCCTCCAGGTCAAGACCATCGCCAGGCCGGCGCCGGGCCAGGCCGACGAGACGGTCCCGCGCTACGCCAACGTCTATGCGCTGGGTGACGCGACGGACCTGCCGCTGTCCAAGGCCGGCTCCACTGCCCACTTCGAGGCTCCGATCGTCGCCGAGCGGGTTGCCGCCGCGGTTGCCGGGCGCGAGCCCGAGGGCAAGGACGCGAGCTACACCGGCAAGGTGATGTGCTTCTTCGAGGTTGGTGACGGCAAGGGCACGCTCCTCCAGTTCGACTACGAGCACCCGCCCAAGCCGCCCAAGCCGAACAGGTTCTGGCACCTGGGCAAGGTCGTGTTCAACAAGACGTACTGGCACACGGTGCCCAAGGGCCGCGTCTAGGCGCCCGATCAGCCCACCGGCCGGCGGCCTGGGCCGCCCTGCACGACCCCGGCCCTTGTACGATCCGTGCCATGCAGGATGTACCCGCCGTGACCCTTCCTGACCCGCGCGCGCTGTTGCCCAAGGTGACCGTGCTCGCGGGTCTCGTGCTGCTCGGAGCGGCACTGATGGCGGCGCACGGCCTGTTCGTGACGATCGCCTTCGGTGCCCTCGCGGCGGTGGTCTGCCGCCGGATCCAGCTTGGACTCGAGGCCCGCGGCCTTGGCCGGGGGCCGGCACTGCTTGTCACCGTGGCCCTGTTCCTGGTGGTGGTCGCGGCCCTGGCGGTCGCCCTGTTCGCATCCGTGGTGGCCGTGGTGACCACGCTCGCGGACAGGACCGACGAGATCAAGGCCATCCTTGCCGACCTCGCCGCCCAGTTCGGCGGGGTCACCGGGCTGCCGGCGGCGTCGGTGCCGCAGATCGACCTCACGACGGTCCTCTCGTTCCTTCGATCGGGTCTCGGCCTGGTGACGCCCGCGGTCTCGAGCCTTGCGATGGCCACCCTGATCCTCGTGTACCTGCTGCTCGATGCCCCGGCGCTGCGCGGCCGAATGCTGCGGGCGACGTCCGCCGAGACGATCGCCCGGTATGACGCCACCGCCACCGAGCTCTGGGTCTACATCAGGGTGCGGGCGATCCTCGGTGCGACCGCGGCCATCGCCGACACGGTGCTGCTCCTCGTCCTCGGTGTCCCCTACGCGATCCTCTGGGGGCTCGTGTCGTTCCTGTTCTCGTTCGTGCCCAACCTCGGCTTCATCATGGCCCTGGTCCCGCCCACGGTCTTCGCGTTCATCGCGGGCGGACCGATCGGTGCCGTCCTCGTGGTCGCCGGGTACGTCGCGATCAACCTCGCCTTCGATTACGTCGTGCAGCCGCGGATGATGTCGAGCGAGCTGGACATCAGCGCGGTGGTGGCGACCGTCTGCATCCTGGTCTGGACATTCCTCGTCGGCCCGGCGGGGGCGCTGCTCGCGGTGCCGCTGACCATCGTGGTGCGGGCGGTGCTGGTGCCGTTCCCGGGCGCGCGCTGGTTCGTGGCGCTGCTGGGTCCCGTGCCCGGCGAGTCGGCCGAGGAGGCGTTGGCGGCCGGAGTGGTCGAACCGCCCGGGGGCTGACCCGTGCCGCGCCCGGGGCCGGGTGATGGGCCTGCGGCGCCTACAATCGGGATCTGACCCTCTCCTCCAGCTGTCCGAGGCCCGCCCCATGTCCGGCCACGTCTTCCGCCGCTCCGCCGTCCCGAACCCGCCCGTCGCGGTCGCCGCGCACGGGTCCACGATCGTCGATGCCGACGGGTGCGAGTATCTCGACGCCGCCGGGGGCGCCATCGTCGTGAACGTGGGTCACGGCCGCCGCGAGATCGCCGACGCCATCGCGGAGCAGGCCGGGCGCCTCTCGTACGCCCACGGCTCGGCGTTCACCACGGAGCCGCTGGAGCGGTACGCCGCGGAGGTCGCGCCGCACCTTCCGGTCGATGAGCCGTACCTGTACCCGGTCTCGGGCGGGTCGGAGGCGATCGAGACGGCGATCAAGCTGGCGCGGTCGGTACAGATCGCGCGTGGCGAGGCGGACCGCACGATGGTCATCTCGCGCTGGAGCAGCTACCACGGCAACACCCTCGGCGCGCTGGACCTGTCCGGCCGCAAGCCGCTGCGGGCGCCGTACGAGCCGTGGCTGGGCCGCTTCGAGCACGTCAGTGCGGCATACCCGTACCGGGGCGGGGAGCCCGGTTCGATGTCGCTGGGCACGGCGTCGGAGCTTGCCGCGGAGCTCGAGGCGGCGATCGTCGCTGCGCCGGGAAAGGTCGCGGCGTTCGTCGGGGAGCCCATTGTGGGGGCGACGCTCGGTGCGGTCGAGCCGCCGGAGGGCTACTGGACGGCCATCGCGGACGTCTGCAACCGGCACGGCGTGCTGCTCATCGCGGACGAGGTGATGACCGGATTCGGGCGCACCGGCGCCTGGTTCGGCATGGACCACTACGGCGTTCGCCCGGACATCCTCGTCGCGGCCAAGGGCGCGACATCGGGCTACTGGCCGTTCGGGTTCGTTGCGGCGTCGGGCGAGGTCTGGGAGACGGTCACGAGCGGTGGCGGGTTCACCCACGGGTTCACGTACTCGCACCAGCCGGGGGCGGCGACCGTCGCGCGCGAGGTCCTGCGGATCCTCGAGGCGGAGTCGCTCGTGGAGGCGTCGGCGGCCAAGGGCGAGCAGCTCAAGACGCTGCTGCGCGCGCGCCTGGGTGATCACGCCGCCGTGGGCGACATCCGCGGCCGGGGGCTCATGGTGGGCGTCGAGCTGGTCGCGGACCGGGCATCGAAGGCGCCGTTCCCGCGGGGCCGCAAGCTGATCGAGAACGTCGTGCGGATCGCGCGCGAGGACGGGCTGCTGCTCTACGCCGGGTCGGGCAATGCCAACGGCGTGGACGGCGACATCGTGCTCATGGGGCCGCCGTTCGTGGTCACGGACGCCGAGCTGGCCCGGATCGCGAACGGACTGGGCGACGCGCTGGAGCGGGCCCTGGAGGCGACGGCGACGGCCTGACGCCCCGTTCCGGGATGTCACCCGTTGACCTGCGCAACGGGGGTGGTCAGCATGGCGCCATGACGCGACTCGTGCGGGTGATCCGCCTCGGAACGATGATCGGGCTCGGGGCGATGGGCCTCGGTGCCCTCGTGCTCTTCGCCTATGCCTTCTCGGAGGTGCTCGCGGATCCCTCACTGTCCCTCGAGGACGGCTACTGGATCGGGCGGCTGCCGTGGACCGCGTTGGGTGTCGGCCTGGTCGTGGGTGGGGCAAGTCTCGCGCTGGTCACGGGGGCCATCGTGGCGTTCGTGGCGGGTGGTCTCGTGCGGCGCGCGGTCGCGCTTGGCGCGGTGATCGTGGGGGCCTGGTGGTGGCTGCTGGTGGTGATCACGGCGGGGATGGGCGGCGGCTGCCCGGACTGCGTGCGCTCCGGCCCCGATCCCATCGCGACGGCCTACTCGCTGCCAGTGGCGGCGCTGGTGTTCCTCGTGCTGCCGGCGGTGTGCGCGGCGGTCGCCGGGCTTGCGGCGGGGCGACGCGAGCGGGCCAGGTTGATCGAGCAGGCAGCAGGCTGAGCGGCTGGAACAGTGAGCCGGAGCTGGTCGAGGCCATCTCCGGCCGTGATTGGGTGAAGGCGGCCGCGTGGATCGCGCTCGTGCTCGCGGTGGCACTGGCGCTGGCGCTCCTCGCGGTGGCCCTGCTCGGCGGCTTCTGCGGCTGCGGCACGCGCCCTCCGGCCTGACGAGCTCCGCGGCCTGCGAGCTGCGCGCACATGCTCGCCCGGGGAGCGTGCGGGCGCTCGCGCTTGTCAGGTGGGCCACGACTCGAGCAGGAACGCGCCATCTGGGCGTGAGAAGGTGCGACTCGGGCCGCGCGGGGAGCAGCATGGTGGCCCCGGGCGCCCGCAGGCCCACGAGGCGAGCAGCGCCGCCCCGGCCCCGCGCCGGTCGTGTCCCGCGCCCCCGCGTACCGCGGCCCGCGCCCCGCGGCGTGACTACCGGCGCGCGGACGCCCGCAGCAGGAGCAGGCCACCCAGCACGACCAGCGCGATCGGCCAGACGAGGTCGTTGAAGCCAGGGACGGCCATGGATGACGCGCCGATCAGGGCGAGGATCCCGCCGAGGCCCACCTGCCAGCCGTAGCCGTGGCCGGTGCCGGCGCGGACGGCGGCGATGAACAGGAAGGCGACGCCCAGGCAGAGGGTGCCAAGCCCGGAGCCGGAGGCGACGCCGGCCGCCTGGAGCAGGCCCGGTGCAGCCAGCGCGGTGATGATCGAGCCCATGTAGAGCGATCCCATACCGCGGTTGATGACCCACGAGACGAGGAACGCGACGCCGACCGCGAGGAAGGCCACGGATCCCGCGGCCGCGAGGGCCGGGAACATCGTCTGCAGGAGCAGCAGGAACCCGAAGACCACCAGGAAGATGCCGAACCACGGCAGACGGCTCCTGCCGCGCGGGCCCGCCGAGGCCTCGCTCCACTCCCAGCTGTAGGCGCGGACTGCACCCCCGTCCACCACGTCGCCGGAGACCGGCTCATCGCGCCGCTCGTACCGCATGTCGCTCATCGGAACTCCTCGCTGCTTCGGGGCGAGGGTACCCCGCCGTCCCGGACGGTGCCGCACCCCGGTCGGAGGACTTCCCGCGATCGCCGGGCGGGCATAGGATCAGCGCATGCCGCACGTGATGACCGTCCTGGGCCCGGTCGACCCCTCGGCCCTCGGATTCACCCTCCCCCACGAGCACACCCAGTGCGTGCTCTGGCACATCGAGAACCGCTGGGACTACTGGGAGCTCACCGCCGACGAGGCGATCATCCTCGAGGAGCTGCGCCTCTACAAGGAGGCCGGCGGCACCTGCCTGACCGACGTCACGATGCCCAACATCGGCCGCGACCCGCTCTGGCTCAAGGGCCTCGCCGAGAAGAGCGGCCTGCACCTGGTGATGGGCGGCGGCTGGTACCGGACCGCCTACTACCCGCCTGAGGCCAACATCGAGCGCCGCACCGTGGACAGCCTCGCGGAGGAGCTGGTGCACGACGCGCTCGAAGGTGTCGGCGACACCGGCATCCGGATCGGCATCCTGGGCGAGATCGGCACCGACAAGCCGTGGATGACACCGATCGAGGAGCGGGTCCACCGCGCCGTCGCGCGGGCGTCCCGGCGGACCGGCCTCGCGATCACCACGCACGCGGTCATGTCCGACGTGGGCGCCTGGCAGCTGTCGGTCTTCGAGGAGGAGGGCGCGGATCCCGGCCGAGTCGTCATCGGCCATGCGGACAGCCACCCGGTCCTGGACCACTATCTCTCGCTCATCCGCCGCGGCGCCAGCATCGAGTTCGACTTCCTGGGCATGTCCTTCAC
>JBAXFC010000007.1:0-20909 GCA_037140135.1 Chloroflexota bacterium | reverse complement strand
ACCATCGCCTCGGGCCAGACCCCGATCGTTCTCGACTGGGCCTACAACAACGGCTCCCAGATCGATCCGCTCAACAAGAAGGGCGTCACCTGGAAGGTCAGCATCCCGTCGGACGCGCCTCCCGTTGCCTCGTGGTATGTCGCCACCATCAACAAGGACGCTGCCCATCCGGCGGCCGCCCGCTGCTGGGCTGAGTACATCTACTCCGACGCCGGCCAGAACACGTGGCTGAAGGGCTTCGCGATCCCGGTCCGCGTGGCGGCGATGACCACCGCCGGCACGATCGACAAGGCGGCCCAGGCAGCCCTCAACCCGCCGGCCACGGCCCCGGTCCTGCTGACCTCGGCCCAGATCGACGCGGCGAAGGCCCTGCTCACCTCGGGCTGGAACTTCATCACCATCAAGTAGCAACCACTCTCGTCTGAGCGCGGAGGTGCCCGCATGACCGTTTCCACGGTCGGCGTGCCCGCCCCCTCGGAGTTGCCCGCAGCCGGTCCCGCCTCAGGCGGGACCGGCTCGAGCCGCTTCAAGAGGGCTGGGAATTACGTCGCCCTCATCCCGTTCCACGCTTACGTAGGGCTGTTCCTTCTCTTCCCGACGCTGGTGGTCGCGATCGGCGCGTTCACCACCAGCAAGGGCCAGCTCACGCTGGACAACATCGGTGCTGTCTTCGCGACGAAGGCATTCATCGATTCATTCGTCGTGTCGATCCAGCTCGCGCTCGTCACCGCGCTGCTTGGGGCCATCCTCGGCGGCCTCCTGTCCTGGGCCGTGGTTCGCGGCAACCCGAACGGCACACTGCGCCAGCTGGTGGTCGCCGCATGCGGCGTCCTCGCCCAGTTCGGCGGCGTCATGCTGACGTTCGCGTTCCTGGCCTTCGTCGGCTACGAGGGCATGGTGACGCTGTTCATCCAGAACAACATCGTCCACACCAAGCTCGACATGTCCTGGGTGTACTCCCTGACGGGCCTGATCATGCTCTACGCCTACTTCCAGATCCCGCTGATGCTGATCGTGTTCCTGCCCTCGCTCGATGGCCTGCGCCAGGAGTGGTACGACGCCTCGGCCAGCCTCGGCGGCGGCGCCTGGTCGTTCTGGCGGAACGTGGGCGGCCCCATCCTTGCCCCGAGCTTCCTGGGCGCCCTGCTGCTGCTCTTCACCAACGCGTTCTCCGCGTACGCCACCGCACAGGCCCTGATCAGCCAAGGGTGCGGGCTCGTCACGCAGCAGATCGCCTGCCAGATCCAGAGCGAGGTGATGATCGGCCGGGAGAACGTGGGCAAGGCGCTGGCACTGGGCATGATCATCATCGTGGCGACGGTGATGCTGCTGTACGCCTACATCCAGCGGCGCGCCTCGAGGTGGGTCAAATGAGCGGGTCGGTCAATACCCAGCTTGGCGCCGCGGCGCCGGGAGGAGGGGCGCTGTTGGCACGGCCCAAGGGCGCAGGCAGGGGCCGCAGGTCCTCGCGCACGCAGACCATCGCGCGCTACCTGATCCTCATCTTTGTCCTGGGCTACCTGATCGTGCCGCTCTTCGCGTCGCTTGAGTTCGCGACACGGGGCGACTTCGACAAGACCACCAAGACCTTTGGCCGCAGCCTCGCGTCGTTCGCGGCCATCTTCAGCTACCCGAACCTCATCGACAGCGTCATTGCCTCGCTCGAGATCGCGGCGCTGACGGTGTTCGGGATGCTGCTCCTGCTCGTCCCGACGATGGTGTGGACGATCGTCCGAGTACCCCGGATGCGGCGAGTGGTTGAGTTTCTGTGCCTGCTCCCGCTGGCGATCCCGGCGATCGTGATCGTGGTGGGCATCGGTCCCATCTATCGGTGGATCGGCCAGAACCTCGGCGCGGTGGGCGCATCGCCGCTCACGCTGACGCTGATCGACATCATCCTGGTGCTGCCGTACTCGTACCGCGCCCTGGACTCCAGCCTGCGCGGCATTGATACGGCGACGCTCTCCGACGCGTCGCGCAGCCTCGGGGCCGGCTGGCCCGGAACCATCCTCCGGGTGATCGTGCCGAACATCCGCGGCGGCATCCTGTCCGCCTCGGTGCTCGCCGTCGCGCTTGTGCTCGGCGAGTTCACGATCTCGTCGCTGCTCTCCTTCAACACCGTCCAGGTGGTCATCTTCCTGCTGGGCCATCGCGATGGCCAGGTGGCGGTTGCGGTATCGCTGGCCGCCCTGTTCTTCGCATTCGTCCTGCTGTTCGCCATTGCTCGGTTCGCCCCAGGGGCCGCAAGCCGCGCCCAACGAGTCGTCGAGGAGCCCAACGCATGACCGCCACGACCCCTGAACCTGCAACCAGCGGCCTTGGCGTTGCCGTCGTCTTTGAGGACATGCACCGCTGGTACGGCCCGGTCCACGCCCTTGACGGGCTGTCGATCTCGATCGCGCCAGGCGAATTGATCGCCTTGCTTGGTCCGTCCGGCTGCGGCAAGACCACGGCGCTGCGTGCGCTGGGCGGTCTTGACGAGGTGGATCACGGCCGCATCCTCGTCGGCGGCAAGGACATCACCGGCGTCCCCACGAACAAGCGCAACATGGGGATCGTCTTCCAGTCCTACAGCCTGTTCCCCAACATGACCGCACGCGACAACGTCGCGTATGGGCTCCGGCTTCGGGGCGTGGATACGGCCGCGCGCAACAAGAAGGCCGAGGCAACCCTCGACATGGTGGGCCTCGCCGCACAGGCCATGCGCTATCCGCACCAGATGTCCGGCGGTCAGCAGCAGCGTGTCGCGCTTGCTCGCGCTCTCGCGATCGAGCCAAGCGTGCTGCTCCTTGACGAGCCCCTCTCGGCGCTCGACGCCAAGGTCCGACGCCAGCTCCGCGAGGAGATCCGCCGGATCCAGATCATGGTTGGCATCACCACCCTGTTCGTGACCCACGATCAGGAGGAGGCGCTGGCCATGGGCGACCGCGTGGGCGTCATGGCTGCCGGGCGCCTGGAGCAGATTGCCCCGCCGGCCGAGCTGTATGACCGCCCGCAGACCCGGTTCGTCGCCGAGTTCGTGGGACTCACCAACCGTGTCCCGGCACGCACCGACGGCACCGATGTCGAGGTGCTGGGCCGGCGCATCCCGCTGCTCCCCGGAGCCAGCGATCGCGGCGACGTCCAGGCACTTGTCCGGCCGGAGAACGTCAGGGTGACCCTCAACGAGACTGGCAGCGGCCGCGTTCTTGCGGTCAGCTTCCTCGGCTCGCTCTGCCGTGCCCAGGTGGCGCTGCCGGACGGGACGATCGTGGTTGCCCAGATGGCCACCTCCGAGTCCATCGGGCTCTACCCCGGGATCGCGGTCGACCTGGCCGTGGCGCCCGCGCCCGTGTTCGTCGTCGCCAACTAGGCCTTCCCGCTCCGCGCCGGGCCTCTCCTCGGCGCCGTCGCCGCCGAGGTTGTTCCGTCGTGTCTCCTGTGGATCATTCCGCCATCCGCCACATCACCGAGCCCGCGCGCCGCATCGACGTGATCCACGAGACCGACGTGCTCGTCGTGGGCAGCGGGCCTGGTGGTCTGGGTGCGGCGCTGGGTGCCGCTCGGGCCGGCGCGGACACCACGCTGCTGGAGCGGTTCGGCTGCTTCGGCGGCAACATCACCGCGGTCGGTGTGGAGTCGTTCGCCTGGTACCGGCACGAGCGGACCCAGGACTCGGTGGGCGTGGGGTCGGAGATCGAGGCGCGGGCCAAGGCGGCAGGTGCCTCCTCTGATGAGTCCCAGTCGATCAGCCAGGCGCTCGATGCTGAGCGGTTCAAGGTGGTGGCGGACGCGCTCGTCGAAGAGGCGGGCATCCACCCGATGCTCCACCGGACGTTCGTGGCGCCCATCGTCGAGGACGGCGTCCTGCGCGGTGTCATCACCGAGAGCAAGGCGGGCCGCGAGGCGATCCTCGCCCGGCGCGTCGTGGACGCCACCGGTGATGCCGATGTCGCCGCCCGGGCCGGGGCGCCGGTCGCGAAGACCCCGGTTGAGGAGATGCTCTCGGTCTCGGTCGCGTTCTCGATGACCGGCGTGAACAAGCGCGCCTTTCTCGATGCAGTCGCCGCGGACTCGCCCAAGTACCGGGACTGGGCCGGCAACGCCGAGTGGGACATGCAGACCGATGGCAAGGAGGACGAGCTGTTCTCGCCCTTCCTGCGCAAGCCGTTCAAGAAGGCCGTGGAGGCGGGACTGATCCCGCCCGGCCTGATCACGATGGCCGGAACCTACGGCACCGTCCACGACAACGGCGATCTCACGTACCTCAACCTGATCCACATGGGCGGCTACGACGGGACCGATCCCGACGACCTGACCCGCGGCGAGATCGAGGGCCGCAAGCAGGCGATGCACGCGATCGAGGCACTGCGCGCGTACATGCCCGGCTGCGAGACGGCGTCGCTGCGGAACTTCGGCATGACGCTGGGGCTGCGGGACACGCGCAAGATCGACGCCGTCTACAACCTGACGTCCAACGACGTGCGCAACCAGGCGCGGTTCGAGGACTCGGTGGGGATCTTCCCGGAGTTCATCGATGGGTATGGGGTGCTGATCCTGCCCACGACGGGACGGTACTTCCACGTGCCCTATCGCTCGCTCGTTCCCAAGGGGGTCTCGAACCTGCTCGTCGCCGGGCGGGCGATCGGCGGCGACAGGATCAGCCATGCCGCGGTGCGCTCGATGATGTGCTGCACGGTGAGCGGGCAGGGCGCGGGCGTGGCGGCGGCGGTGTCGCTGCGGGACGGCGTGACGTCGGAGGACGTCTCGGTGCCGGCGGTCCGGGCGGAGCTCGCACGGCAGGGCGTCCGCCTTGACTGACCTCGCCGCGGTGCTGTCCGCGCTGGGCAGCCTCGCGCTGCTCGGCTGGATCGTGATCGCGGTGATCCAGTTGCGCCTCCAGTACGCCCAACGGCGCGAGGAGATCGTCCTGCGGCTCTACGAACCGCTGCTGTCAGAGCCGTTGACCCGGGCGTACTGGCGGGTCCAGACGTGGCCGTTCGCGGACTACGCGGCGTTCGCTGTGGGGGCCTCGGTGGAGGACCAGGTGGCGTTCGACCAGGTCGCCACCTTCTACGAGACGATGGGCGTGATGCGCTACCGCGGGGTGGCCTCCATCTCGCTGCTCGACGACCTGCTCACCGAGTCCATCTTCGAGGCGTGGGACCGCTGCGCGCCGATCGTGGCCGGGTTGCGGGAGGCCAGTGGGACCCCGCAGAAGTACGCGCGGTTCGAGGAGCTCGTCGGGTTGCTCGAGGCGCACCTGCGCTCCAAGGGGGTTGCGAGGCCGGGGCACCGGAGCTGAGGGCGGTCGGCCGCCCCGACCCGGCGGCCCCGGCACAGCCAGGTGCTGGATCCGGGGCTCGCCCTCGCGGCTCGCGGCGATTCGCGCCGGGTCTCGTGCGGGCTCCGCACGCGGACGGGCAGCGGACACACAGTTGTGTTCGCCGGCCGGCCAGGCCGCCCGGGTCGTCGGTCCGCGCGGTCAGCCCGGCGGGAGCCCTGGCGCCGGGTGCGCCCTGGGCGCCCGCCGTGACCGTTGCGCCGGCCAGCCTGCGCCGGCCAGCCTGCGCCGCTCCGGCGTGCGTCGAGCCGGCGTGCGCCGAGCCCCTACCTGAGGCCGAACAGGTCGAACACCTTCGCGTCATCGGGGTAGGCGGCACGTCCCGCGGCAATCCGCCCGGCGAGGTCAGCGGCCGTCTCCTCGTCCGTGCTGAACGTGAGGTCGGCCTGCGAGAGGCCGGCATCGAAGACGATCGACGTGGTCTGCCCGGCTTCGGGGCTCCACTCCGGCCAGCGCGGCAGTGCCGTGCTCGCCGGGTTCGGGTCGAGGGTGCGCACGAACGACGCCAGGTAGTCGATCATCGCGTGCTGCAGCGCGACCCGCCCGCCCTGGTTCGCCTCGGTGAAGGTGAGGTCCCAGGCGTCGCGGTCCCAGCCCTGGAAGAAGGGGATGTCCATCCCGTGGGCAGCCCCGAAGACCGTGGTGAAGTCGGCAAGCGCCGGGTCTCCCCCACCGGCCCAGGCAAATCGGAAGGCCCAGACGCCGGCATTCGGGTTGGCGGTCCTGATCGACCGGGCGATCGAATCCACGCCGGCGGCCTTGAGACCGCGCGACTCGATGTCCGCGATCGTGGCGTACAACCCCTCGTCGGCGGGGGTGGGCAGGACATCGGTGAGGGCGAGCTGGCCGCCGACACCGATGACCTCGAGGAGGTCGGCCCAGGTGCGGCTGCCCGTTGGCACCGTCCCGCCGGTCACCGCCTTCACGAGCGGGCCATAGACCGGACCGAAGGCGCGCCACTCGTCGGAGGTGCCACCGATGAGGATCGGGACCTGGGCCCACATCCCGTCGGCGATCGCGTCGGCCCGACTGGCAGTCGGCACGACGTACCCGTCGGCGATGGCCTCGTGGCCGGGCATGGTCCCCTTGCCATCGGGCCCGGTGCCGTCCCGGCGAGCCTGCAGGATCTGGAGGGGTGTCTTGCCGCGCAGGTAGTCCGCGATCTGCGCGTCGGTCATCGTCGCGCGACTGGCCGCAGCCTCCTCCTTGGTCGTCGCGTGGCCGTCACGCATCAGCAGCCCGTCGATGGTCGTATCCGTCATCAGGTCGGCCGTCGCCTGGGTGAGCGCGGGCCCGCCGGTGCTCTCGAGGACGGCTCCGCGGACGAGGCCGGCGGCAAGCGGCGACAGGAGGAGTTCCAGGGCGCAGCCCGCGCCGTTGGACTGGCCCCCGACGACCACCTTCGACGGGTCCCCACCGAAGGCGGCGATGTTGTCCCGCACCCAGCGGAGGGCCTTGATCTGGTCGAGGGTGGCGTAGTTGCCGGAGCGGTCCTGGGCCGATCCCGATGACCGCAGGGCGGGGTGGGTGAGGAAGCCGAACGCGTTCAGGCGGAACTGCACCGTGACGACGACGATGTCGCCGCGCACCGCCAGACCGCGCGGATCGTAGTCGCGGATCCCGCCGAAGTTGCCCTCGCCCCCGTGGATGAAGACGTAGACGGGCAGGTTCGGGGCTGCGCTCCTCGGGCGGTAGACGTTGAGATAGAGGCAGTCCTCGGTGCCGGTGAACCCGTCCCGGGAGCGCCAGTACGCGTCGTAGACCTGCTGGAAGCAGACATCGGGGTCCTTCGTCGCGGCGCGGACCCCGGTCCAGGCAGTCGGGTCCACCGGCGCCATCCAGCGCAGGGCATCGACCGGCGGGGCGGCGTACGGGATGGCCTTCCAGACGAGGCTCCGCCCGTCGGGGGAGCTCCCGTCAACCTGCCCGAAGGCGGTCGCGACGGTTGTCTGCGGGCTGCTCCAGATCGGCAAGGCGGAACCTGAGGGGGCGGGTGGGGCACCACAGCCGGCAACGAGGACGATCGCGACGAGCGATGCCGCGAGCCGGATGAGGAGGCGCATGGACAAGACTGCAGGCACGGGATCCGATCCTCCTCGGGCGGCACGAGTGGCAACACGAGGAGCTCGCATCCGTATGACCGACTATGGACCACCACGATCCGGCGGCAAGGCCGTGGGCAGGTCCTCCGCTGTAGGCGCATCGTCCCGCGCGTCGGACCAGGCAGCCGCGATGGGCGAGGCGCGGGCATTGGAGCGGGCGCGGGCGGCCCGCGCCGGGCGGGCGGGCGGCGGGACCGATCGTTTCGGTGGACCTAGACCAGGGTTCGCGCCAGGCGGTCCTCGTCGAGCTCGAAGCCGAGCCCCGGCCGTTCGTCGAGCACGATCACGCCGTTGGCATCGATGTCGATCGGCTTCGTCATCGGATAGTCCCGGCGCTCGAGGGTCCAGCCCGGCGGGTCGTACGGGAACTCGACGTAGGGTGAGCCGGCGAGGCCGGCCGCCAGGTGGAAGTTGGCCAGGGCGCCGATGCCGTTCGTCCACGCATGCGGCGTGAACATCAGGTGGTTCTCCTGCGCCATGATCGCGACACGGCGCAGTCCCGAGATGCCGCCGCACCAGGTGACGTCGGGCTGCAGGACGTCAAGGCAGCGGCGCCCGATGAGGTTCGCGAACTCGTAGACCTCGAGGTTGCCCTCGCCACCCGCGATGCGGAGATCGGTGCTCTGCCGCAGCGCCGCCATCCCCTCGATGTCACCACGGTGGAGCGGCTCCTCCATCCAGTAGACGTCGAGCTCCTCGAGGGCCCTGGCCACGACGAGCGCGTCCTTCAGCTGCCACGGCGCCTGGATGTCCCAGGGCATGAGCCACCCCTGGTTGCAGTCGACCATGAGCTCGAGACGATCTCCCACGCGGGCGCGCACCGCTTCGACCACCGCCACGTCGTCGCGCCAGTCAGGGCGCCGGAAGCGGATCTTCATCGCCCGAAACCCGCGCGAGAGGTAGAGCTCGGCGAGCTCCACCGTCTCCTCGGCCGTGCGCAGCGAGCCGGTCGAAGCGTAGGCAGGGCAGCGATCGCCCAGGCCACCGAGCATCTTCCAGACGGGCTGCCCGGTGATCTTGCCCGCGAGGTCCCAGAGGGCGATGTCGAGCGGCCAGGGACGGCCGTAGTAGAAGTGCAGGTTGTTGAGGACTCGATAGTGGCGCTCGAGCGCGAGTGGGTCCTGGCCCACGAACAGCCCCTCGTGCCCCTCGAACCCACGCATCGCGTACCCGGCGCCGAAACCGGTGACGCCCTCGTCGGTCGTCACCCGCACCAGCGACATGTCGTGGCTGGTCTTCGGGCGCGTATCGAAGGACGCCTGGTACGGCGGATCGAGCTTGAGGCTGTGGTGCGTGATGGTGACCGATGCGATCTTCACGACTGCCTCGCCTCCATCAGAGCGGAACCGCCCCGTGCTCCACGGTGAGCGCCACGATGTCGGCCGCGGGCACGTCCCGGGATGCCGTGCCACGCGTGACGGCGAGCGCGGCGGCGGCGCCCATCGCCTGGCCCATCGCCATGCAGGTGCACTGGGCGCGGATGCCGGCATAGGCGATCCGGTTGGCGGACACGTTCCGGCCGGCCACGGTGAGCCGGCGCGAACCCCGCGGGATCAGCGCCCGGAACGGGACCGTCGGGATGGCCTCGGCATCCTCGATGAACGAGACCTCGCAGCCCACCTCCTGGCTGTGGAGGTCGATGTAGTTGAAGGCGTTGCAGACCTTGTCGGGGAAGTCGGTGGCCTGCACGAAGTCCTTCTTGACCACGGTGTACTCGCCGACCGTGTGGAACGTCTCGCGCGCCAGCGCATACGGCGCCATGTAGCCGAGGTACGCGCGCTCGCCGCCGGGGATGCACTCGCGCACGAAACGGAACATGCGCAGCATCCGCTCCCTGCCCTCGATGTCGGCCCGGGTCTGGCCGTCGGCATCGGAGGTGTCGGCGTCGTAGATGTGGGTGGCGTTGTGGCCGCCGTGCTGGAGGTAGTAGAGGAACGGCTCCATGTTGGCGTACGCCCAGTCGCCCTTCTGCAGGCGGCCGGACGCGAGCGCCTCCTCGTAGAGCGCCTGGACCTCGGACTTCCAGAGTTGCTCGTGCTCGATGCCGGAGATCTTGTACTGGAGGGTGCCCGGCTGCGACACCGACGACCGGGTGACCTTGAGACCCAGGATCCGGACGATGTCCGAGTCCCCGGTGGCATCGATGATCTCGCGGGCGCGGGTGACGCGGCGCACGCCCCGGCCCAGTGAGACGACCTCCCACCAGTCGCCGTCGGCTGTGACCTCGGCCACGAACTCGTGGTAGTGGAGGATCACGCCTGCCTCGATGGCCGCGGCTTCCGCAACCGAGGCGTAGACCGGCACGTTGATGTAGCTGTAGTAGCCGGGCGTCTCGACCGGGCGGCGCGCCCGGTAGTCCGGGACCGGCAGCCCCTCGATCCCCTTGGACTTGACGTACAGCTCCCACGGGATGCCCTGGACCACGGGCCCGCGCGGCGTGAAGAAGTGGTTGGGCATGTACACGCCGCCCGCGGTCATCGTGCCGCCGAGCATCGTGCCCGCCTCGATGACCGACGTGGTCACGCCCGCCCGTGCCGCCTGGATGGCCGCGACGTGCCCGGCGGACCCGCCGCCCGCGACCAGGACATCGACCGTCTCGCTGAACGTCTTCATGACGTCATTGTCGTCCGTTGCGAGGGCGGCGCGCGAGCGTGCCCCGCTGGTGGGGTCAGCCCGTCCACCGGATCAGCCGAAGAGCTTCTGGACCTCGCGCAGCGCGGCGGCCAGGGCGTCGATGTCGGACCTGGTCGTGTAGACCTGGAACGACGCGCGCGCCGTGGCCGACAGGTCGAGGCGCTCGTGCAGCGGCATCGCGCAGTGGTGGCCGGCGCGGACCGCAACGCCGAAACGGTCCAGCACCTGGGCAACGTCGTGCGGATGGATGCCGGGCAGGTTGAACGGCACCACACCACCGCGCAGCCTGGCGCCCGGTCCGTAGAGCTCGATGCCCGGTACCTCGCGCGGCAGCATGTCCAGCGCGTACGCGACGAGCTCCTGCTCGTGGGCAGCAACCCGGTCCATCCCGATGTCCATGAGGTAGTCAGCGGCCACGCCGAGGCCGATCTGGGCCGAGATGTCCGGCGTTCCCGCCTCGAACTTCCAGGGGATGTCGTTCCACTCCGACCGGCGCAGGTGCACCTCGCGGATCATGTCGCCGCCGCCCATGAACGGCGGCATCGACTCGAGCAGCTCGCGGCGGCCCCACAGCACGCCCGACCCCGTGGGCCCGAGCGCCTTGTGGCCGGAGAAGACGTAGAAGTCGCAGCCGATGTCGGCCACGTCCACCGGCAGGTGCGGCACGGCCTGGGCGCCATCGATGAGGACGAGCGCGCCGGCCTCGTGGGCCACGCGCGTCATCTCCTTCACCGGGTTGATCGTGCCCAGCATGTTGGAGACGTGGGTGAAGGCCACGAGCTTGGGGCGCAGGCGCAGCAGCACCTCGAACACGTCCTGGCGGAGCACGCCGTCGTCCGTGATCGGGATGAATTCGAGATCGCCGTCCTTCTCCTGGGCGAGGACCTGCCACGGAACGAGATTCGCGTGGTGCTCCATCTCCGTGAGCACGATGGCGTCGCCGCGCTCGATGTTCCGGCGCCCCCACGAGTACGCGACGAGGTTGATCGCCTCGGTGGCGTTGCGGGTCCAGATGATCGTCCGCGGGTCGCTCGCGCCGATGAGGCGGGCCACCTTGGCGCGGGAGCCCTCGTAGGCGGCGGTCGCGCGCTCGGAGAGCTGGTAGATGCCGCGGTGGACGTTCGCGTTGTCGTGCCGGTAGTACCCGTCCATCGCCTCGAGGACGGCCCGCGGCTTCTGCGACGTCGCGGCCGAATCGAGGTAGACGAGCGGGTGCCCGAAGACCTCCTGGTCGAGGATCGGGAAATCCGCGCGCAGCGCGGCCGGGTCGAGGGGTGTCACGTCCGCGCGGACCTCGGTGGTCATCGGGCTCCTGGCTGCTCTACCGGGCGGCGCCGGCGGCCTCGGGCTCCTGGGGCAGGGCGAGCGCCTCGTCCGGGACCCCGATGTCGAGACCGTTCTCGCGCAGGATGGGCCCGTAGCCCTCCTCCTCGAGGCGGAGGGCGAGGTCCTTGCCGCCCGAGGTCACGATCCGGCCCGCGGCGAGGACGTGGACGACGTCGGGCTTGATGTAGTTGAGCAGGCGCTGGTAGTGGGTGATCAGCAGGACGCCCATCTCGGGGTTGAGCTGCGCGTTCACGCCTTCGGCGACGATCCGCAGGGCGTCGATGTCGAGCCCCGAGTCCGTCTCGTCGAGGATCGCGAACTCCGGCTCCAGCATCGCCATCTGGAGCATCTCGAGGCGCTTCTTCTCGCCGCCGGAGAAGCCGTCGTTGACGTAGCGGGCGGCGAACGCGTCGTCCATCTTGAGCAGCGCCATCTTGGCCCGCATCCGCTTGCGGAACTCCATCATCGTCACCCCGCCGCGGATGGCGTCCGTGGGATCGATGTCGGGGTTCTTGTCGATGCCCTGGAGCTTCGCGTTGAGCGCGCTGCGCACGAACGAGGCGACGGACAGGCCCGGGATCGCGGTGGGGTACTGGAAGGCGAGGAACAGGCCCAGGCGCGCCCGCTTGTCCGCGGACAGGGTCAGCAGGTTGTAGCCCTTCCAGAGGACCTCGCCGCCGAGGATCGTGTAGGCCGGGTGGCCCATCAGGGCGTAGCTGAGCGTGGTCTTGCCGGAGCCGTTGGGGCCCATGATCGCGTGGGTCTCGCCCTTGCGGATCGTGAGGTTGATCCCCTTGAGGATCTCCAGGTCGGGCTTGGCCGCCGGGGCGACCCGCAGGTCGCGGATCACCAGCTCCCGGTCGTTGGCGTCGGTCACGAAACGGCTCCTGTGAGCGAGGGTGCAGGGTTGGGCTGGACAACGGGCGCCCCGTCCCCCGCCGCGGCGACGGCCGGGGACGGGGCCGGGAGCCGCGGGTCGAGGGTGATGTGGCGGGCCGGGACGAGGTCCGCGAGGGTCATCGAGTCGAGGGCGCCCGCGATCGCATCGCGGACGCGGATCCAGAGCGTGTTCACCGTGCAGCGCGCGGAACGGGCGCATCCCGCGTGGGCGACGTCGTCCGACGCGCACTTCATGGGGGCGATGGGGCCCTCAAGGGCACGCAGGATCTCGCTCATGCGGATCTGGGTGGGAGCGGTGGTGAGCTCGTAGCCGCCGCGCGCGCCACGGGTGGAGGTGACGAGGCCGGCGTCCCGGAGGCTGGTGACCAGCTGCTCCAGGTAGGCGCGCGGGAGATCCTCGTCCGCGGCGATCTCGGCGAGACTGGCGGGCCCGAGCCCATACCGCCGCCCGAGCTGCACCATGAGCCGCACGCCGTACTCGCCCTTCGTTGAAAAGGCCACAGCGCCGGTTCCATGGAAGCTTGCTCGCGGTTGCGTCAGGGCTCGGATCCTCCGTCGTCGGAGGTTCCCCGGGGGGACGCCCGCGGCGGGGGACCGCCGCGCCGGGGAAATCCGACTTGTTTCGTCGGGATTGAGCATAGACCCGGGCGCGGTGAAGCGTCAACGAGGGGTGTCGGGGGTTGTGGCGGCGCCTCCGCGGACCGACCGCAGATCCGGGAGGCGTCCGCGCCGCTCAGCCGGGCGAGATCGCGAACCCCACGGTGCGACCGTGCGTCCCCGAAAGCGCCACCCAGACGCGCACCATGTCCTCGAGCACCTTGGCATTGGCCAGGCCGCCGGCGTCCTCGGGCACGAAACCCACCTCCGCGGCGAGGTCCATCGCGGCCTTCTTGGCGTCCGCGTCGTCACCGGCAACGAACATCGCCGCCTTCACCGTTCGGCCCGCGGCGGTCTCGTAGTTCTCGGCACCGATGGTGTTGAAGGCCTTGGCGATCTTCGCGCCGGGCAGCAGCGCGACCAGGTCCTGGGTGGTGGATCGCACGGGGTCCCCATCGAAGCGGTTCATGGCATCGATGACGATCCTGCCGTCAAGTGATCCGATCTCGGCCACGGTGGGCGCGATCCCGGTCGGCCGCAGCGCGAAGACGACGATGTCCGCGCCGGCGACCGCCAGGGGCGGCGTCATGGCGCTCGCGTCCGGCATCATCGCCAGCGACTCGAGCGTCTTGGCGCTCCCCGGGTCCCGGACTCCGAAGACGACGTCGTGGCCCACCGCAGCGAACGCCCGTGCCAGCCCGCCACCGACGTTGCCTGCTCCGAGAATCGCGATGCGCATGTTGCTCCCCTGCCCGTGGCGCCTGGTGGCACCTCCACGGCAATGATGGGCCTCGGCGCCGCGAAGCGGAAGGGGTCGGATCCGGTGAGGGGCGCTGCGAACCATGGAGCAGTTCCGCGGCGATGCGCTGCGCCCAGGCGTCGATGCCGGCCCGGGAGCGGCAGTCACCGTCCGCGATGTGGACGGCCGAGACCATGGTGCGCTCGGCAAGGCCCAGGCGGCCCCGGTCTCCGAGGCCGGCGAACACGCGGTGCTCGCGGGCGCCGACCAGTCTGGCAAGGGCGACGGCGTCGGCCGGGTCCTCGTTGGGGCGCAGGGGCTCGCCGGCGGGGCCGCCCGAGAAGAGCCAGACGGGGATGGCGCGCAAGGCATCGGCATGGTGCGCGACGAGGGCGCGCGCGGCATCGAGCCAGTGGCCGACTTGGACACCGCTGCCGATGACGGCGGCGTCCTCCACGGTGGATCCGTGGCGCGACGCGGCACTGGCCAGGACCTTGAGCGTCGTCCTGCCGGGCCACGGGCGGGGGCGCGCGACGAGCCTCCGTCATGGTCACCGGCGGCTCCGTCTCCTGCTGAGGTCCCGATGGCCCGAGGGCCGTCCGTGGTCGCCGGTCAATCGTCGCGCCGGATGGGGGTGCGTTCGGTGACGAACCGCCGGGGCGGGCGCCGGGCGCACATCCATCAGCGCCACGTCGTGGGTGGGCCCCGGCTGACGCGCGGGGTGCGCATGATCCCCGTTCCTCCCGCCGCGCCCGGGGCTGGCGCCGGCCGCCCCCGTGGTGCAGGATGCCGGCAACCGATGGACACCCCTCCGGCAGGACCTGCCGCCTCCGGCCCCGCGAGCCTCGAGACCTCCCTCCAGGAGGCGCTCGACCGGAGTGCGCGGCTGGCCCGCGAGGCTGCCGACAGCTCGGCCCGCCTCCAGGCCGTCCACGACCTCTCGTGGCGGCTCAACGCCATCCATGACGTGGCCGGCCTGGGCGAGGCGATCGTCACCGAGTGCCACCGCCTGATCGGGCACGACACCATCCGCGTCTACCGCGTGGACCATGCCACCGGGACCTGCGAGCCGATCGCGTTCCGGGGCCAGTTCATGGGTGTCGAGCATCCGTCCCCGGAGATGCTCCGGATCCCGGTCGGGCGGGGGCTCACCGGCTGGGTGGCGGAGCACAACGCGACCATCCGCACGGCGGACGCGGAGCTCGATCCGCGGGCGGTCACCGTGGGCGAGGCACGCGGTGCCGAGAGCCTGCTTGTCGTGCCGATGGCCAACGAGCGCCGGGTGGTCGGCGTGATCGTGGTCTCGCGCCTCGGCTTCGACCACTTCACCGAGAACGACCAGCGCCTGATGGAGACCTTCGCGGGCTACGCGGCGCAGGCCATCGTCAACGCGGAGAACATGGCGGAGCTGGAGCGCCAGCGCGCGGAGCTCGCCCGGCGGCTGGACTCGCAGCGCCGGCTCATGGCGGTCAACGAGCGCCTGCTGGCCACGCTCGATGCCGAAGGCGTCCTCGACCTGATCGCCGACTCGCTCGCCGTCCTCGTCCGGTACGAGACGATGATGGTCTACCGCGTGGACCGCGCCGCCGGCATCCGGCGCCCGGTTCTCGCGCGCGGCCCGCTGGCGGAGCGGATCATGGCCCACTGGCCGGTCTACGATGCCGGCCTCAACGGCTGGGTGACGGTCCACGGCGAGCCGGTGCTCTCCAACGAGGCCCACCTCGACCCCCGGGCGGAGACCATCCCCGGCACGGACGACGAGCCGGAGTCGATGATCGTCTGCCCGCTGACCGTGAGCGGCGCCGTGGAGGGGACGCTGACCCTGTCACGGGGCGGCGGCCCGGCGACGCACTTCTCCGCCGAGGAGTTCGACCTGGTCCGCCTGTTCGCGACCCAGGCGGCGATCGCGATCCACAACGCGGACACGCACCGCGTCGTCCGCTCGCTGGCCGACACCGATACCCTCACGGGCGTCCGTTCCCGCGGCTCCTTCGACCGGGAGCTGGACGAGCGGATCGAGCACGATCATCCGTTCGCGCTGGTGATGCTCGATCTCGACCGGTTCAAGGCCTTCAACGACCGCTTCGGCCACCGCGCCGGCGATGCGCTCCTGGCGCGCGTGGGTTCCGCCATCGGCGGCGCCATGCGGGACGGCGATCGCGCCTACCGGTACGGCGGCGACGAGTTCGCGCTCGTCATCCCGCGCGTGGATGCGGTTGAGGCAACGGTCGTCGCGGAGCGGGTGCGCTCGGCGATCGAGGCGCTCACCGCGCCGTCTGGGCCGTCCGCCGGGAACGCCGCGCCGGGTGCAGTTCCCGACCCGGGAGCAGGCGTCGGGGCGAGCGTGGGGCTGGCGATGTTCCCGGCCCACGGCGTCTCGAGCGCGACGCTGGTCGAGGCCGCGGACCGCGAGCTCTACCGCGACAAGCTCGCCCGGCACGGGTAGCCGGTCCCGGGAATCGGACGAGCCCGCCGGTTCCGGCGGGCTCGCATCGGCATCGTCATCGGCCGGCCACGCGGCCGACCCAGCCGTCAGTTCCGGCTGCCGCCGAAGATGCGGAGCAGGAACAGGAAGATGTTGATGAAGTCGAGGTACAGACGCAGCGCGGCGAGCACGGTCGCGCGCTCGGCGGAGGTCGTGATCGCGGCGTAGGAGCCGTTGGTGATCTTCTGCACGTCGTACGCGGTCAGGGCGGTGAACACCACCACACCGACGATCGAGATGATCCAGCCGATGGCGGACGACGCCAGCCAGATGTTCACGACCGAGGCGATGACGATCCCGAAGACCGCCATGAAGGCGATCGCCCCGAGGCCGGACAGGTCGCGCTTGGTGACCTTGCCGTAGACGGCCGCGGCGCCGAACATCGCCGAGGCCGAGAAGAACGCCGATGCGACGGCGCCGATCCCGCCCGGTGCCTGGACGGTTGCCCACACGATCATGCCGATCGTGAGGCCCATCGAGGCGGCGTAGACGAAGAACAGCAGCAGGGCCACGGTGGCGGAGATCTTGTTGATCGCCATCTGGATGCCGATGCCGAGCACGAGCTGGGCGATGACGATCACCAGCCACATGCCACCGATGGAGGTGAGCAGCGACGGGCTCGTGGCGACGAACCAGGCCACGGCCGCTGAGAGCAGGAGGCCCGCGAACATCCAGGCGAAGGCGCCCACGAGCAGCCTCTGGACGAGCGCCGGCGAGGGCCGGACGCCCAGCTGTGCGGGGGAATACGGCATGCCGGTCATGAGTCGCTCCTTTCGGGTGACGCCGCGGTCGTGCGGGACGGGACGGACTTGTCGGGGCGGGCGGCGGTGGCCTCCCGGGCCTCGGCCTGCTCGGCCGCGCGGGCGAGGATCCAGAGCAGGTCGGCGAGGCGGTTCATGTACGGGATCAGGCGCGCGGCGCCGATGCCGTGGTCGCGGCGGGCGAGGCGGACGGTGTGGCGCTCTGCACGCCGCTGGATGGTGCGGGCAAGCTCGAGGGCGGCCGAGAGGCGTGACTCGCCGGGCACGATGAACTCGCGCGGCATCACGATCTGCGCCTCCCACTCCTGGAGGAGCGTGTCCATCCCCTCGACCATGGTCTGGGAGACGCGGGTCACGCCATCCTGCTGGCGTTCGCGGGCATCGGGGTTGGTGGCCAGCTCGGCCCCCACGACGAACAGCTCACGCTGGATGCGCAGGATGTGCTCGGCCAGGCGGGCGAGCATCGGGGGGAGCGGGGCCTGCTCCGCCTTGACGACGAGCTCAGCACGAGCGATGCCCAGCGCCGCGACGGTCTCGTCGATGGTGCCGTAGGCCTCGGTGTAGAGGTCGTCCTTGTAGACGCGGTCCCCGCCGAAGAGGAGGGAGGTCTGGCCGTCGTCCCCCTTGCCGGTGGCGACGGCACTCTCGTACGCGAGTCGGTTGCTGGTCATGTCGCTAGTGTGCGGGTCCGGCGCTCACCGCGCTCACCACATCAGGCCGGCGTCGCGGGGATCCCAGCGCTCCGCCAGCAGCGTCACCTTGACCGGGTGGTCCACGACCGTCTCCGCCTGCTCCTTGACCTGGGCGATCATGGCGCCGGCGTAGGGGCAGAAGGGCGTCGTGAGGATCATCTTGATCTCGGTGGAGTCCGGGCCGAGCAGGATCTGCCGGATCAGGGCGAGCTCCACCACGTTCATCCCGATCTCCGGGTCCACGACGGCGCGGAGCGAGTCCAGGATGGCGAGCTCGGTCGCGCGGCGCTGCGCCTCGAAGGCGGCGTCGGGGGTGGCGGGAGCGTCGGAAGTGGGTGCGGGTTGCGACTCGGTCATGGCGGGGGAAATCCTACCACCGGACTCTGGTATCGCTCCACGGCGTCGGTCGGGCTGGCTCGCGGACTTGCGCAAACACGCAATCCAGCCGATCATTGCCGCCCCAGCCCCGAACCGGAGACCCATCGATGCAGGAAGGCCGCTACACCCTCGGCACCGTGGTGCACGCGCCGTTCGCCGACGCCCGCGAGGCCACCATCGAGGCGCTCAAGGCCGAGGGCTTCGGGATCGTGATGACCATCGACATGGCCGGGACCCTCAGGGCCAAGGTGGGCGCCGAGATCGGGGCGTACGAGATCCTCGGCGCCTGCAACCCGGCGTTCGCGCTGCAGGCCGTCACCGCGGACCCGTCGATCGGCGCGCTCCTCCCCTGCAACGTCGTCGTGCGCTCGGTCGGCGACGACACCGTCGTGGAGGCGATGGACCCGCGCGCGGTCCTCGGCCTGGTTGGCAACCCGGCCGTCGATGGGCTGGGCACCGAGGTCCGAGAGCGTCTCGTCCGCGTCATCACCTCCCTCGCCAACCGCTTCCCCACCGTGGAGATCCCCGCATGAGCACCAAGACCGCAACCGTGACCCTCGCCGGCGGCGACATGCGCTTCGAGGCCGTGACCGGCTCCGGCCACACCGTCGTCATGGACAACACCGTCGGCGCCACCGGCGCCCAGCCGTCCGAGCTCGTCGGCGTGGCGCTGGCCGGCTGCACCGGCATGGACGTGATCTCGATCCTGCGCAAGAAGCGCCAGGCCGTCACCGGGTACGAGATCCGGGTCAGCGGCGAGCAGATGGAGGGCCACCCCAACAGCTTCACGCGGTTCGAGGTGACCCACGTGGTCACCGGTGACGACATCGATGTCGCGGCCGTCGGGCGCGCGATCGAGCTGTCGGCGACGAAGTACTGCTCGGTGGGCTCAACGCTGGCGTCCGGGGCGCTCGTGATGCAGCACGGGTATCTCGTGCGGACGCGGGGCGAGGAGCTCGCCGCCGTGGTCCTGTCCGAGGGCCCCCACGCCTCACCGTCCGAGAAGGGTGCGGGCGCCTGAACACCCGGGCGCCTGAACACCCGGGCGCCGGGCGCCGGCAAGCCCGGAGTAGAGCGCGTTGGATGCGAAGCGGGGACGAGGATGTGGACCGGCGTCGGCCGATCGGCGGGCGTCAGGCCTTGACGACGACGCCGGGGATGCGGAGGCTCTCCGGCAGGCGGGCGGCCTCGTCCGCGGTGTACCCCGGACCCTCGAGCGAGCCGTCGGCCGCGAAGAACTCGGCGTAGCGGTCCTTGTGCGCGGCTGCGTAGGCGAACGCCGAGGCCACGCCCATCATCTTGAGCTCGGGATGGTCCTTGAGCAGATCCACGAGCGTGTAGCCGTTGCGGCGCAGCTCGAGGACCTGGCGGACGGTGAGGCGGGACCCATAGCAGAAGGGCTCGCCGTTCATCACGAGCGGGTCGCTCTTGACCCACCTGATCGTCATGGGGGAGCTCCTAGATGCCCTTGTACAGCTTGTCGGTGAGCTTGTTCTTCCGGCGCGCGTCGCCGGAGAGACGGCGGTACCAGCGGTACACCTTGACCGCCTCATCGAGGGCGGCGTCGGCCGGGACCTGCTCCTCGTCGGAGAGGAAGCCGCGGGCGGCCACGCGCAGGCCCTCGAGGACCTGGCACACGTCGTCCATCGGCATCTTCCGGCGGCGGAAGACCGGGGCGGCCTGGTCCGCGAACTCCTTGAGCCAGTGCGGGTCGTTGCCGGCCACGCACAGCGCGAGGCGGTCCACGTGGACCTCGGCGTCGCGGAGGAGGTTGCGCAGCGCGAGGTCGTCGTGGCGTGCCCGAATGCTCGGATCGACATCGACGGCGGTCTCGAGCGCACGGACGGCAAGCGCGGCGCAGTGGGTCCGAAGGCGTGCGGCGGCGTCCGGGAACCCGGCCTGGAGGCTGCGGGGCGGAAGGCCAAGCGTGGGGTGGCTCACGATCGGGAAGGATACCTCGCCGGACGACGGCCGCGTAGGATGTTCGGCATGAGCAACACCCCCCAACGGCCCGGGACGACGGGCACATCCGGCGTCACCGGCGGTGAACGCAGACGGCTCGACCGGGCGCCGGGCGAACGGTATGCGGATCGCGCGTCCGGTTCGGGCCCGGCGCAAGCCCCGGTTCCTGCTCGCTGGGGCGTGGTGCCGATCGGGATCGCCGTCCTGGTCGCGGACCTGGGCGCAGTCCTGTTCTTCGCCCTCGGCCTGCTCGATCTCGGCATCGGCCTCGTGGTCGTAGCGGCCTTCGCGGGCTGGGTGACGGCCCTCGCCCTGGTCTGGCGCGGCCGCTCCTCGGCGGTACCGCAGCCCGGATCGCGGATGGCGGTCGCAGCCTTCCTCGGCGGCTGGGTGGTCGTCGCCGGGATGCTGATCGACTGGATCTACGCCCTGCTGATCGGCGGCGTGCTGGGGCCGCTCGACTACTGGGCACAGCGGTACGGGATCGTGGCGCTGATCGCGCTGGTGTACTCGCTGGTGGGGCATGGCGGCGCCTCGGGCTACCTGGCGCTGCTGGCGCTGTCCCCGCTGCTCCCGCGCGAGGTCGCGATCACCGCGCTGCTCATCAACCTCGTGGTCGCCGGCACCTCCTTTGTCCTCTATCGGCTGGCGCGGCACTTCTCGTGGACGCTGGCCTGGCCGCTGCTGGTCGGCTCCGTGCCCTGGGCCTACCTCGGCGCGCGGCTGCCGGACGAGCGCGGTGCGATCGCCGCGATCGAGACCGCGCACGACGCGATCTGCGGCGCCCTGAGCCGCATGAACCACCTCGCTTCGCGCGGCCTCGCCGATCACGTCGAGCCCCTCGCGGCGCTCTTCGAGCGCTTCGCGGCCGGCTACGCGGCCCACGCTCGCGAGGAGCGCGCGTTCCTGCGGCGGGTCGGCGCGCGCCTCGACGACGCGCAGCGCGCCGAGGTGACCGAGCTGGTGAAGGGGCTCTGACGATCGGGCTCGCCGCCGCGCGAGTCGCCCCC